>CAZQKV010000130.1:0-2839 GCA_964593995.1 Candidatus Woesearchaeota archaeon | reverse complement strand
AATGATTAGTTTTTTAAATTTCATATAGTATAAAGAATTAAAATTAATAGTATAATAATTATGGTTAGAACTTGCTCAAATTTTGACCAAATTGGTAAGAATCCTTTGAATTTTATTTTTAAGGGATATAAAAAATATTTTTCATCAATATCACTCCAGTCAATTAGTAAATGTAATAGGTAAGCAATCCCAAAATATATTGCCCCTGTCTTACTAAATAAATAAACAATTAATGAAAATAAAATCAATCCGAGAACTGAGTGAAATAAAAAAGTTTTATATCTTATATTAAATCTTTTTTCATATTTAATAGTTTTAATTATCTTCTTAAAACTAAATAATTTGTTTTTAATAATAATATGCACATGGTCCAAGTCTGGAAGTATTGATCCTAAAATAAAGAAAAAATAATTTTCAAAAATCATCCCTAATAATATTCCTAATAATAAGTGTATGAAAATCATTTTATTTAAATAAAGAAATAGAATTTATAAACTTACTTTTTGTCTTGTTTTTATGATACTTGGTATTGAATCAACTGCACACACTTTTGGAATTGGAATTGTGAATAATGGAAAGGTTTTGTGTAATATTAGAGAAATGTATACTACTGAAAAAGGAGGGATAATTCCAATGGAATCTGCTGAGCACCATAAGAAAATCGCTGAAGATTTATTTGAAGAAGCCTTGCGAGAAGCAAGTATTTCTAAGAAGGAGATTACTGCAATTGCATTTTCACAATCTCCTGGGTTAGCTCCTTGTTTAATTGAGGGAATGAAATTTGCTAAGAAAAAAGCTAAAGAGCTTAATGTTCCAATCATTGGTGTAAATCATTGTGTTGCTCATCTAGAAATTGGGAGATTAACTGGTGCAACAGATCCTGTGCTTCTTTATGCTTCTGGGGCAAATACTCAAATAATTGCTTATGAATCTGGAAAATATAGGGTGTTTGGCGAGACTCTTGATATTGGAATTGGGAATTTTATTGATAATTTTGCAAGATTTATTGGAATTGGATTTCCAGGAGGCCCTAAAATACAAAAACTTGCTGAAAAGAGCAAGAATTATATTGAGCTTCCTTATTCAATAAAAGGAATGGATGTTGCTTTTTCTGGAATCTTAACTAAATTAAAACAAATTTATGAATCTCGAAAGTATAAAGTTGAGGATTTAGCTTTTTCATTACAAGAAACTGTTTTTGCTATGCTAGTCGAAGCAAGTGAAAGAGCATTGGCTCACACAGGCAAAAAAGAACTGCTTCTTGGGGGAGGGGTTGCTTGCAATACTAGGCTTCAAGGAATGTGCAAGATTATGTGCAAAGAAAGAGAATGTAAATTTTTTGTTCCTTCTAAGGATTTGCTTGTTGACAACGGAAGTATGATTGCTTATTTAGGTGAGATTATGCTAAAGAAGGGAATCTTTACTAAAGTAAAGAATATGGAAAAAATAGATATTAATCCAAGAGAAAGAACAGATGATGTTGAGGTTAAGTGGAAGTAAACTTTATAAACCTAAATCTAGTAGATAATTTATTAAACCAATGATCTACGGGAGGTTAATATGGCTTCTGTATATGAAATAATTGAAAAAGCAAGAAAGACTGGAAAAATTGAAAAAGGCACAAACGAAGTTACAAAAGCAATTGAAAGAGGAACTGCTAAATTAGTTGCATATGGCACAGATGTTGATCCTAAAGAAATAGTCCAACACATCCCAATTTTATGCAAGGAAAAGAATATTCCTTGTATTGAAGCAGACAAAAAAGAAAAACTGGGAATTGCTGCAGGATTAAATGTTGGTTGTGCAAGTGTTTGTATAACTGAGTTAGGAGATGCACAAGCAGATTTTGAAGGTTTTGTTAAAAAACAAAAAAAATAAAATAAAAAATTATGTTAAGCTATTAATTTAGGAGAAATACTATGGGAAGCAAAACACAAAAAGTAAAGGAAGGAAAAGGCAGTGATGCTAGTGGTGCTAATGCTCTTTTAACTGAAAATGCTGTTCCTGCAGTTGTTGAAGCTATAGTTGGGAGAACAGGTGCAAAAGGAGAAGTAACCCAGGTTAAGTGCAGGATTTTGCAAGGATTTGACAAGGGAAAAGTTATGAGAAGAAATATTAAAGGTTCTGTAAGAAAAAAAGATATTTTAATGCTAAGAGAAACTCAGATTGAGGCTAGAAGAATTAAACCTAAACATTCAAAAGGAAATTTTTAATAAATGGAAAATATTGAACAAAAACTTAGACAAATTGCAGAAAAAAGTGATATTTCCCCGTATTTTATTATTGGAGAATTTGTTAATCAATATGAAAAAATGATTAAGCCTGCTCTTAAGGAGGGAAATATAGTTGGAGCAAGAAGTGTTATTGGGCTAGCAACTATGAAGCTTCCAATTGTTGAATCTTGCAGAATTCCTATTAATGCTGATGTTTTTACATCATACAAGATAGCCTTACTTTACCTTGGAGGTTTATTAAAACAAGATGTGAAACCTAAATTAATGGATGACCTTTTAAATAATGTGGAGAGATACATTGAAGAGGTAGAACTTAGATTAAGAAGTAATAAAGACTATCAAGAAGGAAGGGGGAATTTAGGTTAAAATGCCAACATGTTCATTTTGCAAAAAACATTATAAAACTCCTAGAGGATTAACTGTTTTTGCTTTTGATGGTAGAACAATTCATTTTTGTTCAAGCAAATGCAAGAGAAATTTAGATTTAGGAAGAGTTTCAAAAAAAATTAATTGGGTGAAAAGAAAAAAGAGAGATGAAAGTGGGGCAACTGCTGGAATTATTGAGGAAGCACATGAAAAAGAGAAAGAAGAAGAACTAGAAAAAG
>CAZQKV010000129.1:0-2855 GCA_964593995.1 Candidatus Woesearchaeota archaeon | reverse complement strand
AGCAAGATAATGGCTTGTTGGTTCAAAATCACTTATTATTAAATCTGGTTTAAATCTTTTTATTAAATTAAAAGCATGAGAAATATTTTTTGTTGATTGCCTTGGAAAAGCTTTTGAAAATTCCCAGACAGTTCTTCCTACACTAACTTTATTATCTTTATAAACAAAGCCCGGCCCTTCTAGTTTATGTGTTTCTTCAGGAAACCTTTTAAATAAATATAGGATTTATTAAATCCAGTTATTAACAGCTTATGATTTTTTTGTAGCTCTTCTATTATTGCTGTACTTCTTGTAGCATGACCATACCCCTCCCCAAAAACAGAATACCAAATTTTTGCCATATAATAATATAGAGAGATTATTTTTAAATGTTAGGAAAAATACGTATGCCCCTGCCGAAGTATCGACCATCCTGACCAGATAGAGAGTGTTCTGGTTATTTTAAAATTATAAGTAACAATTCCCCTATTTAATATAGTTAACATTTCTTTATAACAATTACAGACAATATTAACAAAAATTATATTTATTTATCTTTGTTTTTTAAGTTTTTTTCTAATTTCTATAGCTTCTTTTTCTAATTCACCGATTCCTCCTAAAGCCATTGGTCTTCTAGGAGGAGTTATATCAATATCTTTAGTCATATATTTATCAGTTTCTCTAGCACAATGAAGAAGTTTTCTAAATTCTTTTTCATGAACAAAATTTCCTTTCTCGTCATGCTTGCAATATGCAATAAATTGTCTAATAGAGTCATATAGTACTAAGGCTCCTACAGTAGCAATAGGCAAGCCAATAGAACGATTAACTGCGAAAGGACCTAAAATTGTAGCTACGGCGCTAATCGGAGTTTTAACTATAAAGACGCCTATATTTCTTGATACATACTTCATAGATTTATCTCTTAATTCTTCCCTTACATCATTGTAATTTAGCACTCCTTTATTTAATTCTTGATGGGTCTGCATAAGAAATGCTGTTGTAAGATGAGAAATTCCATCCCATAATCCATCAATTATATCAACTAATCTATCAGGAGACCCTTTACTTCCATTATTTTCCAATACTCTTATCTTATCAGAGTTTTTTCTTTTAGTGAAGATATCATAAAAATTAAGAACAGCATTAGATAACGAAGGGTTTTTCTTTTCTCCATTAACAATACATAAACATCTATTATCTAATTCAGAACATATCTTTTCATAATTTTCAGATTTTTTCTCTTTGAGTTCTTGCCCTGCCAAATTAAGTTTATACTTGTCTAACCTTACATAATAATTGAATGTTACTGCTCCGCCTATCATACTTTTCTCCTCCTATGAGTATAATCATAAAACTCATTTGCATCAATTACTAAATCTCCATTCTTATCTGCTTTAAAAAATTGTTTTTCTGAATAATCCCTCACTCTTTGCTCTTCTTGTAATTCTTTTTGTTTTTGAATTTCAGGCCATTTTGTGTAATTTAGTGTGCCAGTGCTCAAAGAACCTATCGGATATAAAAGAGCCATTAGAGAAATTGCTCCAAAAATTAAGAAATTAAGACCCCCTCTTCTAATCATATTGACCTTTTCAAAAAAGGTAGTATCTTTATACTTTTTCTGCACACACCAATATTTATTTATTTTATCGAAAGCAAAGCCAAATGGAATTAAAGTTGTTCCTTCTTCTAGCAAGATTTTCTTTAATTTATTCATTTTATTTCTCATAGATTTTATACTTTCTAATTGTTGTTTTGTTATCCAAAACATTATTTATAATAGGGTTGTCTCTATTATTTTCTATAAAATATCTTTGTTTTGATAAGTTATTCTTTGTTTCCATTGAATAGTAATGACCAATTTAAGAGTTATAAAACCTTTCATTGATTTTTTTACAAAAACACAATATTTATATACTTATTTTGATTATCTGTATTATTATGGATGTTAAAGATAAAAAAATACTCTCTGAATTAGCTCAGAATTCACGAATCCCGTTAACTCAACTTTCTAAAAAAGTTGGGGTTTCAAGAGAAGTTATAGATTATAGATTAAAAAAACTTGAAGAAAAAATTATTAAAAAATATTCTTCACAAATAAATATTGGAGTGATAGGTTTTCAAAGAACAGGATGTTATATTAGTTTACAAAATTGTTCTTTAAAAGATGAGCAAGAAGTTCTAGAATTTCTCATTGAACACAAATTTATTTCAGCAATTTCAATTAATATCGGGAAATATGATTTTGTATTTGACATATTTTACAAAAACAATGAACAATTACAACAAACTACAATTGAAATAGAAAACTTTTTTAAAGAAAAACTCAAAGAATTTTTCTTTGTAAGTATCCCAATAAAGCAAAAAATATTTTACAACAAATTATTCGAGCGAAAAGAAAAATTAACATCTCAAAAAACAATAACCAATATTAAAATAGATAAAATTGATTTAGTAATCTTGAGACTTCTCAATAATAATTCAAGGGAATCATTAGTAAATCTCTCTGATAAAGTAAATCTTAAAGCAAACGCAATTGGATACCGAATAAGAGAATTAGAAAAGAAAAATATTATTGAACAATCAACAATATTCATTGACTTTGAAGAATTAGGATTTGATATTTACAACATCCAAATAAAAACAAAAGTAGCAAAAGATCATAAAAAAATAATTCAATTCTTGGAAAACCAAAAATCAGTTTTTTATTACTATCAATATTTTGGCAACAAAGATTGGGATATAGATATAGGAGCAATAATCAAACACAAAAAAGAACTAAAAGAACTGATCCAAGAAATTAAACAAAAGTTTGGAGAAATAATAAACTTCAAAGAAATATACGGAAAGAATTCGACTTACTTAACTCACCATAT
>CAZQKV010000128.1:0-2861 GCA_964593995.1 Candidatus Woesearchaeota archaeon | reverse complement strand
GATCTAAATCAACTAGTATAGTTGAGGAAATAAAAATTACAAATACTTCAAATAAAGTTATTGGAAAAATAAGATAGATACTAATACAAATAATTAGCCCAAAAACCACATGCCATAATGGTAACATTTTTTATTCTTTTAAGATTTTCTTGACAATTTCTGAAAAAGCAGGACGTGTAATAAAAACACCTGCTGAGATTCCTATTATCGTTGTTATTGCAAACCCTTTTAATAATCCTGCTCCTGCCCATACTAAAGGCAAAAGAGCAAATAAGGTAGTAATATAAGTTCCAAGAATTATAAACAATGCATTTTTTATTCTTTGTTTTAATGACATAGTTTTATTCATTTGCGACTCGTCTAAAATAATTATTTGAGAGTCAACCCCGGTACCAATTGCCGCAATTATTCCTGCAATTGCAGGAAGATCCAGATTTCTTTTAAATAATGCAGAAATTCCAAGAATAATCAAAACTTCACACAAGCTAGTTAAAAGAACTGCAATAGATAATTTTATCTTCCTATATCTTAAGAAAACTATAAATCCTACTGCAAGTATTGCTGAAAAACCTGCAATCATGATAGTATTTATGAATCTCTTACCAAGTAATGGAGAAATTGTATCAAGTTTTTCTATTTGAAGTTTATAAGGAAGTTTTCCAGTTATTAAGATTGTTTGTAGCTTTTTCATTTCTTTTACTGCATTGTCATAAGCTTCTTTTCTTGTTGACCCGGCTCCAGAGCCGCTAATAGAAATTTGTGTTGTCCTGCTTCCTTTTAAATCCTTAGAAATAAATAGTGATTCAACAAGATTATCATCTAAATAAAGATCAAGTTTTTTTTCAAGATATTGGGGATTTGATGCATTAATATCTAATTTACTTGTTATTTCTGCATGTCTTTTAGCAGCTTCTTCACTTAATGAAATTGCAAACCTAAAACTGCATGCATCACCATCACTATAAGTATCGCACGAATAAATTCCTGCTTGCTCTCCTGTTCTCGCAACATAAGTTACATCTTCTCCTCCTGAAAAAACAGTTTCATTTCCTATTTTTGCTTCAAATTTTCCTTGTTTTGCTATTAAATCTTCTAATTCCTTTGGTGTAGAGCCCGCAATTTCTATTAGCATATAGTTTTTTCCAGATAAATCTGTTACAGGCCTGATAACAATATCTTTTAACCCATAAACATTTAATCTTTCATCAGTAACTGCAATTAAATCATTTAATTCTGCAGAAGAAATATCTTCTTCTGTTGAAACTAGTGCACGAGACCCCCCTGACAAATCAAGTCCTGTTTTAATTCTTGTTTTTTCAATATCTTTAACAGAAATTTCAGGAGTCTGATTTGTAAATAAAATAAAAGTATTTGTTTTTGTTTTTATTGTTAATTTTATCTGATCTTCTGTTGGAAACAGTGAGTTAATAACAGATTTATAATCTTCAAAAGAACCGATTTCCTGGCTGTTTATTTGAGTAATTATTTGCCCTGGCCTTAATCCTTCATTATATGCAGATGAATTTTGTCCAATATTTATTATTTCAACTCCTTCATTAAAATCTAATGGAAATATTGCTAATAAGGAGCCTAATACTGCAAAAATTAGTAACCAAATTTTCCAATTTAATTTCATTATCCAAGACACCTACGGTTTCTTAGATGTATCTTCCCTTTCCGTAAGTTCCTCCTTTTCATTTTCTTTTACTCTCCAAATGCCATTTTAAAATTGAAGCATTTGTAATCCAAGTATTAAGTATATCAAAACCCAACCCAATTAATAAAATAGTCAGAATCTGTCTTAGTATTTCTGAAAATGATTGTGTGATTATTAAAGCAGCTCCTATTGCAACAATAGAAGTTAGAGTCATTGTTATTCCAGTTTTAAATGCTTTTGATAATCCTTTATTATCAGATTCTCCTCTTTTTAACAATCTTGTAGTAAGCATAATATCTGTATCAACTGAGTAACCAATTAACATTAAAAAAGCAATAACTCCTGCACCTGAAATAGTCATTCCTAAAAAGTTTACTAAAGCTAGAGTCATTGCAATATCTGCAAATGCTGAAATTACAACTGCTGCACTTGGAGTGATGGTTCTAAAAATAACAAAAACAACTATTGCCATTAAAATAAAAGAAATAATAACCGCAAGCCTTAATTGTTTATAAAATGATAAACTTAGGGTTGAACCTGTAAATTCTATATTTGAATTATCTTCTGTTAGTCCATATTTTAAAAAATCTTCTAATATTTTTTTAACTTGTGAAGAATTTAATGGGCTTTCAACAACAATTGCTTCTTGTTTTCCAGACCTAAAATTAGAAAGCTCTCTAATAGAAAAATCATCTAAATTATTTGAAAGATAATTATTTAATTCTTGCAAGTTTATTTCATTTTCTGGAAATAATATAATAGTTGTTCCTCCTGAAAGAGAAACATCTCTTTTTATAAAATCCCCAGTCACAGAGTAAAAATAAATAATATAACCAAGAGATAAAATAAGAATTATAGCGGGAATTATAAGTAGTTTTTTATAATTTTCATTATAAAACTTTGCAAATTTTCTTCCAAGTTTCTTTTCTTTTTCTTCTAATTCTTCAACTATTTTTTCTGCGGTGTCCATTATACTTTTATTATTCTTAATATGCGCGGACCGGGAATTGAACCCGGATCGACTGGTATCTTCATAGAAGATTTAAGATCAAAAATCTATATGGAAGCCAGTAATCATAACCGTTAGACCATCCACGCAATCTTCATTAAAAAATTTAATGTTAAAGGCTTTTTAAACGTTATTATGAGACTGGTTCTGTAGAAAGTAAATCTCTAAAAGCAAGAGATTTACTATTCTTTCCAT
>CAZQKV010000127.1:0-2907 GCA_964593995.1 Candidatus Woesearchaeota archaeon | reverse complement strand
TATCTCTGCCAATTTTTCTTGCTCCAAAGCATCTTCTAATTCTCTTTGTTTTGAAGTTATTTCAAACCCTAAATTTCTTTCTTCACTTCTTTGCAGCTCATTAACTTCTAATTTTAAATTTTCATGCTGTTCTTCACTTATTTTTATACTTGATACCTTAGTTTCAAGAGCCTTCTTTTTTGTTTCAAGATTTTTTAATTCATTTTCAAGCCTGTCTATGACTTCTTTGTTTCTTTTTAATTGCTGTTTTTTATCTTCTATTGATTGGATTTTAACTATGTCAATATTACGAATATTTATTTCTGAAACTAATTTTGTTATTTTATTTTTTAATTCAGATAATTTGCTTTTTATTTCCTCTATTTTTTTATTAGATTCTGTTATTATTTGTTTTGATTTAAAAATATTATCATCTGATTTTTTTATTACTTCCCCTATATGTTCTTTTGTCATTTTTGTCTTGCAAAGGGGGCATATATCTAATTTAGATACTTGTGATTTTATTTTCTCAGCTTCATTTATTATTTGTTCTTGAGCTGCTGTTAATCTTTCTTTTTCAATTAAATTCTTTTCTAATTCTGGAAGCTCCTTCTTGTTTTTTTCAAGAAAATGTTTAAGTTTGATTAGATTTTCTTTTTGTTTGTCTAAGCCTTCTTTTATCTGAATTTCCTTTTCAGTTTGCTCTATTTGATTAAGTATGAAATTAGAATTATTTTTTAAGGATTGTATTTGTCTTTTTTTATCTTCTATCTGGCTGTTTAGTGAAGACAGGTTTGATTTCAAAAGATAATATTTTCTTTTTGTGTCATCTAATTGCTCAAGTTTTTCTTTTTTGTCTTGTAATTCTTTTTTTTTATTTTTTCCTTTTTCTTTGCTCATTTCTTGAATTTCTTTTTCAGAATCTTCTATTGTTTCTTTTAATGCTTGTTTTCTCCTGTCTAATTCAATCAATTGAGTTTCAAAATTTTCTTTTCTTGCAATCATTCCTGCGATTTCTTGTTTTAGTTCTGAGATTTCTCCTAATAAAGAATCTTGCTCAAGTCCTGAAGATTTTTGAATTGTTTTTGAAATATTATTAATTCTCTCATTTAAAGTTTTTATTTCTTCTTCTGTTTTTACTATCTGCTCTTGTTTTTTTTCTACATCTTTATCTTTTGCTTCTATTTTCTTTAATATTGTATCAAGTTCTTTTTGTTTTTCCTGCAAGTTCTTATTAATAATTGATGCTTTGCATCTTTTTACAGTAAGTTCCAGTTTTTTAAATCTCAGGGCTTGTTCTCTCTCGTTTTCCAGATTTTTTAAATAATTAGTTCTTTCTCTTAAAACGGCATTTATTTGTTTTAATTTTTCTTCTGTTCTTTCTAATTCTCTCAGAGATTTTGATTTTCTCATTTCATAAACAGAAATTCCTGCAACTTCTTCAATTATTTTTCTTCTATCATCTGCAGGCATTTTAACAAATCTTTCTATTTCTCCTTGAAGGATTATATTAAACCCGTGGGGGTCTATTCCTGCCTGGCTTAATAATTCTAAAACTTCTTGTCTTGTTTTTAATTCCTTATTAATTTTATAAGCGCTTTGCCCGTTTTTCTTTACTGTTCTTCTTATTATAATTTCATCTTTTTCCAAAGCAAAAGTTTTATCAGAATTATCAAAAACAATTTCTACATATGCTTCTTTTCCAGCTTTATAATGCTTGTTTCCTGAAAAAATCAAGTGAGATGCTTTTGCTGCCCTCATTGATTTAATAGAAAGCCTTCCTAGAACAAAACATAATGCATCAGTGATGTTGCTTTTCCCAGAACCATTTGGACCCACAATAACATTTACATGCCTGTCCATTTCCATGGTTGTTTCTCTAACAAAGCTCTTAAAGCCCTTCATTGCCAGTTTCTTAACATATGTCATGGAGTATATAGAGAATAGGGATTTTTAAATGTTATTTGGATATTTATTATATATATCAATGCTATTCTAAATACTAATAATCAACAATAGATTTCTGTCCTTCTGGACGAGCATATCTTTTATAAGTTGACCAAGATTTTCTGAAAATCTCTGGATATTTATCCCAATTTTCTTTTACAAATTTTTGTGTTATTTTGTGAGAAGGGTAGCCTGGCCCAGTATCTCCATATTTCTTTTTGATTGCATCCATTTCTTGTTCTCTTTTTACTTTAGCAAGAATTGATGCAGCAGAACAAACCTTATATGTGACATCTGCTTTATGTTCAACAATAAGTTCTATTTTTTTATTTTTTACAAGATTTTGCAAGAATTCTTTATAAGATTTCTCATTTATGCTTGGACAATCAATAATAGCTATGTCTGGTTTTAATTTATTTATTATTTCTGCTTGCTTATGTGCTTCTAGCCAATTAAGATTAAGTTCCCCTGACCAAACTGCTGCATCTATAATTTCTGGTTCTACAACAAGTATTACATACTCTGCTACCTTTTTAATGTCCTTATCTAGTTTAACTCTCTGTTTTTGCCACAAAGTCTTAGAATCTCTAACCTTGCCTAATTTTTCAACATCTTGTTTATTAATCATAACTCCTGCAATTACGAGGGCTCCAAGAACTGCTCCACGACCCGCCTCATCAATGCCTAACACTTTTACCATATTAAATAGCCAATACCTTATTCTTTACTTCTCTTTTTATCCATTCTTTGTTTTCTTTTCTCTTTACCAATCCTAATCGTTTCAGCTCTTTAATTCTTCTATATGAACTCTTATAATCCACCCCAAAATGTTTTGCCATTTCTGAAACTTTTTTAGGACTTTCTAAAAGAAGGAGATAACCCTTTTTAAGCTTTGAGATAATAATAAGCTTACTCTCGTTTGTCCAGTAGTCCTTGCTCCCAACCCTAAAATTCCATATCTTTTCCTTTTTCTTAAGATCT
>CAZQKV010000126.1:0-2917 GCA_964593995.1 Candidatus Woesearchaeota archaeon | reverse complement strand
ACTTTTCCTTTAAATTGCGCACTCACTTCTTTTTGTCCAATATTTTTAAATCTCGCGCTAATTGGAACAGTTTCACTAACATTTGCCTTCTTTTGATTTACAATTCCCATTAAAACACCTTTTGCAGTTAATGCCCCAGGCTCTAAAATATCAAATGTTAAAACCTCTGAAGTATAACAATCAGGGACAAAAACCTCTGCCCAATACTGATCCAAATCAAGGTCCAAAGAATTAATCTTTAAACTAAAATCCTTTTCTTTTGTAGGCAAAATAGAGTTTTCTGAAAAATCCTCACTTTTAACAATAGAGGTCTGATCTTGATCCCAAATATTTACCTCAACCCTCGGCCCTAATCTCACATTCCCATAATTCTTAAAATTAAAATTAAAAATAATATTTTCTCCTTTCTCTGCTGAATAAACTATAAGATTTGACACAACACAACTAATAACTTCCTGGTCTGTAATTTCTACACTGACTTTTAAATCAAGAAAGGATCTTATAATACTCACTGCATGCCCTTCCACGCCTTCTCCAAACCCACTTGTTGTAATTCTAACAAAACCAGTATAATTTCCATTAGGAATATCTTCTGGAGGCATTATTGAAACAAGAAATGAAACAGGATTTGCATTAGAAACACTAAAATTCTGAACTGAAAGATTTAACCAATCTTTTATTTCTCCACTTGTATTTAATACAACCTCAACTTCCTTATCTACATCCACAGAAACTAAAACACTTCTTTCAGAATATCCTCCTCTCATTACATGAGGAAAATGTATTGAAGCTGGGCTAACCCCTACTATGCTTGCTGCAGAAACTAAGTTAATTAAACAAATTAAACTTCCAAGTATAAAAACAAGGACTACCTCATATCTCTTTCTAACTATTTCTATCATTACATTTCTCCTTTCTGCTTTTGTTTTCTCTTCTTTTTTATTTTATAAATTAAAAAAATAAAAATAAAAATAAAAATAATTAACCTAAGTCGACATAAAAGTAATAATCAGTTGTAGTAGACTCTCCACTATGTCCATCTTCTAGCACCAACATCTCAAAGTCATGCGCATTATTATCAAATCCTGTTGTATCATCATCTAAGATTGATACAAAAACAGTCGCGTTCTTGCTAGTATCCACTAAAAGTGCTTCATCAAAAGTTAATGCACCACTTGGCCCAAAAACCTTTGTATTATTACATTGTCCTGTAGTAAACTCTGTAGTACTCAAATTAAAACTCGCATGATTATTCAAAGCAAAAGTTTCATCTACACCATCTCCATCACTAGCACCTATATTAAAACTAGATTCTAATGTGGTTAGATTTATTTGTACTGAACCATTTGCAGTAAAATTAAAACACTGCACACTAGACCATTGTATAGAATCATTAGTAGATGCGTAAATTTCACCTTGAGCAGTAAGACTTGATGAAGTCCAATTATACATTATATTGTCGCTTGAGTCTGCTAATTGAATTGTTCCTGTAACATTGCCATAATAACCCTGCCATGCTCGAGTAATTGACTTACCATCAACAGTTATTTCTGTTACATTTCCTGCAATAGCACCATGGCTACTTGGCACGCTCGCAGATCCATTTCCAAAACTAGATGCTTCTTCAGTAACTGAGGATACACCATAAGGTTCTGCTGCAAATACAATTCCAGTCACAAATACAAAAGAGACTAAAAACATTAAAACAAATAAAGCCTGCCTATTTATCATCCTTTAAATCACCTCCTTTCAATTTTTGAATTAAGTTTAAAGGGTCATACAAAAAAACAAGAAAATCTTTTGAAAATTTTTTTAGCTGATTTTTTTGTATAAAAGAAATTTTTATGGCTTTTTCAAAATTTTTGACAAAAAATTCTACTTTTGATTTTAATTTTTTAGAATCTGAAACAATAATAAGTTCTGGAACTGCCCCCTCTTTATTAATAAAAATACCCTCTAATTCACCTAAATCCTCATCTAATTTCCAAAAAATCTTTTCAAAATAATAATGCAAACTAGCATCTTCTAACATCCAGATTTTTAAAATAGCTTTATGATGCTCAGTAATTTCAATTAGTTTTTTTTCAGAAAAATCTCTTGTTAAACTAGTTAAATAAAGTAATTCCTTAGAAATACTAAATAAGGCTCTTGGTTTTCCTCTTTTAGCAGCCCCTGTTCTTTTTTTAATAACAATACCTGCAGCATCTAAAAGCTTTAATTGCTGGCTTGCATAAGAAACAGTAGTGTTTAATTTTTCTGCAATTTCAACAGGAGAAGATGGTTTTTCAGCTAAAATCTGAAGAATTTCCCATCTAGGAGAGGATAAAAACGAGTCAAAATCCATAATTTATTACTAACCTCTTTAATTTCTGAAAACATAAACTAGAAATACTATTTAAATGTTTTGTTTACTTAATTAACTGAAACTAATCCATTTAATAGCTTTTTTCATTTTATTAATCTAATTAAGTATTTACTTAAATAGATACACACAAATTATTTTTAATATTTTAAAAAATAAAAATGGAAATTCCAAGAAATCAATCAAAACTTCCAAAAATTATTGCAACTCAACATAAAAATAATAATTTGTTGTCGAAGTGTCTGTCCCATGTCCATCTTCTAACACCAACATCTCAAAATCATGGCTCCTATTATCAAAACCTGCAAGATTTCCTTCAAGAATAGAAATAAATACGACACTACGAGTATCTGGGTCATATAATAAAACCTCTTCAAATTTATCATCAACCCCTTGCCCTGTATTATCATATACAAAAGTTGCAGGACATTCTCCTGCTTCAAATTCCAGGCTGTTTGTATAAAATAAATCATGAGCTTCAGAAGTAGTATTTAATTTAAAAGTCTCATTAACTCCATCAACATCATTTGGGTCTATATTAAAACTAAATTCTAT
>CAZQKV010000125.1:0-2917 GCA_964593995.1 Candidatus Woesearchaeota archaeon | reverse complement strand
ATGTTGGAAATATTTTAATAAAAGAAATAAGATATAAATCATTTAGGTTTTATTTTATTACAGATGGCTACAAATTAAAGGTTCTTGGTGTAGGGGAGCTTAAGGATTTATTAATAAAATTTGTCAGAATGTCTGATAAAAAATCCCAACAAAAAACAATTGATGAGATAAAAAGTGTTTTAAGAAGTTTAGGTGATGAAGGATTCTAATTAACCATCACCCACGCATAAGACAATTTCTCTTTGTGCTAATTAAGTCTTATTTTTTCCAAGCATGGAAAAGATATAAATGATCTTTAAAATCATGTGTTCTTGGATCTAAATACTCATTAACCTTTTCTTTTTCAGGGCCTATTAATTTATTATTAAAATCAAGACAATAAAATACTTGTCTTATTGTTTGTTTATCTGGGAAATCTAGTCTTAATGTTGTTTCTTTGCTTGTGTCTATTTTATATCCTAAAGAGATGAAATGATTTGTTAAAGATTCTCTTAACTGGATTCTTTTTTGTGATTCACTTTGTGATTTATTTCCATTTTCTTGCATGATTAGGTCTCTCATTACAGGAATATCTCCTTTTTCTCCTGACATGACGAGAAGGATATGATTTTTTGATACTCTTGCTAATTCATTTAAATAATCTTGGTTTTTTAATAAGTCAGAAGGAATCCATCCTGCATAAATAATATCAAATCTATTGTCCTTGTATGGGAGTTTTAATGGGGTGGGATTTGGTATTACTGAAATTGTATTTTCTAATCCTTGTTTTTTTATTTCTTGATTTGCATCTTCTGCTACTGCTTCATATTGTTCTATTCCTGTGATTGATCTTGGGTTTTGAATGGAATTTGCTATTTTAATAGCAAGGCGTGCAAAAGGGCCTGTTCCTATTTCAAGACAATTTTGGTTTGTGAAGTTAATACAGCTTAGGATTAAGGGTATTTCTTTTGTGTCTTGCTCAATACTTGCTTTAACTATTGCTTCATAAGCTTGTAAAAAATTCATTTTAGATTTTAGAATCAATATTCTTCTTTTATTAAGATTTGTGGTTTTTTATAAGAGATTTCCCATGCTAAATTATAGCAGTAAGCACCAACATTTCCGATTTTTATTAAATCACTTTCTTTTAATATCCCAATAAATTTTCCCATAGTGTCGCTTGCAAATAAAAGAGGGCCTGCTAAAATGTATTCTTTTTTTAATGGAGAAGATGGAAGTTTTTTAAATTTTTTTTCTTCAATTTTTGAAAACTCGTAAGTAGATAATGTAATTCTTGGCAATACATTGATTCCTACATCTAAAACAGCATAAGTCTTGCTTTTATTTGATTTTATTGCATGAACTTTTGTTATTAATTCAAATGCATCTGCAACAAGGTTTCTCCCAGGCTCAAGTATAAGCGAGATATTGAATTTTTCAAAATTTTGTTTTATTGTTTTTATATAATCTTCAAGACTTGCTTTTATATTTTTTAATTGTATTTTGTCTGGGAATCCCCCGCCTATGTCAATGAATTTAAGGTCTGGAAGCTGTTTTTTTACTTGTTCAACAACTTCTGAGAATCTTTTTAGTTTTTCTTTGTATTTGTCAAGGTTTTGTTGTGTTCCGGGATGATAATGTAAGCAAATTATATTAAGTTCTTTTGATTTTGTGTAATTTATTGCTTCTTTTAATTCTTCTGCAGGAATTCCAAACTTAGACTCATCTAAGCTGATTCTTAACCCAACATTATGGGTTTTTGATTCAAGAATATTATTTATTTTATCTATTTCAGAAATTGAATCAATATTTATTAGGAACTTGTTTTTAATAGCGAGTTTAAGTTCTTCTTCTGTTTTGCACGGCCCATTAAAGACCATGTGTTTTTTACCTACTTTATTGATTTCTTCTAAAGAAGCGACCTCGAAATTAGAGCCTAATTCTATTAATGTTTCAATCACTGCATCAGAAGTGTTTGTTTTTACAGAATATGCTATTCTAAAATCTTTTAAATGCTCTGAACACAGTTTTTCAAACTCTTTATAGTTTTCTTTTAATTTTTCTGCTCTAAACTCAAAATAAGGTGTTTTCATAAATTTCCATAGAAATTTTTGGTTAAAAAGTTAATTGTTCAGTATTGTATACTATGAAAAGTATTAAAAGTGGGGTTTTGTTGATTTTCATATGGTTTATAATTTTGATAATTCAAAAAAAACTGTTTTAGGCAAGTTAGATAAGTCAAATATAGGTGGTTGGGATAAGCCAATTGTTAATCTTTGTGAGAAAATAAATAAAAATAAAAATTATTATACAACGAGCTCGTGTTCTGGAAGAATTATGTTGATTATTGAGACCTTAGATAAAAAATCTGGCTTGTTTTTATTTAGAAGTCATGGTAAAATTAGTTTTGATGAGTTGAGAGAGGAAATTGAGAAAGCTAAGGCAGAGAGTAATAAGATTATTTATTTTAAACAAGAACCTTGTGTTGTTGCTGTTGCTTGCCGTGAGGTTGGGGATGCTCAGAAACTTGTTAATCTTGCTAGAAGTTGCGGATGGAAACGCTCTGGTATTACTACAACTAGCAAGAAAAATATTATTGAGTTATTTAGCACTGAGAAACTAGAATTGCCTATTATTGATAAAGGAAAAGTTTTAGTTGATGATGCTTACCTCAGGTTGATTCTTAGAGAGGCAAATAATAGGTTGGAAAGAACTTGGGAAAAAATTAAGAAATTAGAAAAAAGGTTGTAATATATATACTCTATCACATATATTTTCCTTAGGAAATATTTTTAAAGAATTTTTATGTGTTTAAATTGTTAGGAGCAATAAAACTGGTGTAGAAATATGATATTTTTTGTGAATTATAATTTGAATTTTGAGGTTCATGCTTCAATTAGCAGTTTTCATGCTTTAATTATTGAAAGGAGGTGTTTGA
>CAZQKV010000124.1:0-2936 GCA_964593995.1 Candidatus Woesearchaeota archaeon | reverse complement strand
GCTTCGTCAACAGTGCTAAGCTGCCTTTCTATTGGCTCTCCTTTAAAAAGATTTGTCTTCCCATTCAGCTTAACAATCAAAGGAACCTTGCTTTTCTTTATTTCTTGTTTATATTTTTCAGCAATTCCTTTTTGGAAAACAACAGCATTATACTTTCCTTTTTGAGCAATCTCAATTATATAATTAGGATCAACATTTTTATCATTAAAATCAATTGGCCCATGTTCTAATCCTTGATCATAAGCTAAAAATACTGCCTTGCCTTTTTTTAAAATTTTATTTAATTTCACCATTTTAATAATACTCCATACTATTAAGTATATCTTTAATAGAAATCTTCTTAACACTAATGTATATATCAGCTGCACCACTATAAATAAGTAAGTCTTTTTTATTTAAATCCTGGACTATCCCTGTTGGAAAAATAATATTATTAAAAAAACCTTTTTTCTCATACTTAGTTCCTGGTTTAAGAAACGGAGCTTTTTCAGATGTTCTTGCAATAACTTTTTCAGGATTTTTCAAATCTAATAAAGCAAACCCAACAGTATAAACCTTATTTTCATCTAATCCTTTAACTCCGTGATAAATCAACAACCACCCCTTCTTAGTCTTGATTGGGGGAGACCCAGACCCAATCCTTTCATTTTCCCAAGAATGGATCCTAGGATTGATTATACTCTTGTTATCTCCCCAATAAATTAAATCCTTAGAATAAGAAATCCAAATTGATGGGGTTTTAATTTTAAAAAGACCTTCAGGGCGATGCAATGCAGCATATCTTCCCTTTATTTTTTCAGGAAAAAGAACAACATCCTTGTTTTGTTCTACAAAAATAATTCCTTTTCTATCCCAATTTTTCAAATCTTTTGAAACAGCAAGAGATGTTGAAACCCCTTGTTTTGAAGAAACAGACACATAAGTCATAAGATAATTGTTTCCTATTTTAACAATCCTTGGGTCTTCTACACCATAATCTTCATAATCTTCTCTTCCTTCAAAAATTGGCTCTTGCTCTATTTCCTCTACAAAAAAACCAGTCTTATCTAAAATCGCTCTTCTAAAATGAGAGATGTTTACTAATCTACACGTTCCATCTTTTAAATAAACAAAATCTGCAATCCTTTTTACATCTTCTTTATGAATTTTCTCCATCTCAACCTTTCCACCAACAATTCTTGGAAACTGCAATTTACTTCCCTTAAAATCAGGTTTTTCTGCAACTCTCACATAAAGCATAATTTTTTTATTTGGCAATCTAATTGCTGCAGGATTAAATATGCTATCAATACTCCAATCCTTAAATGAAGGCTTAAAATCTTCTGGTTTTAAAAGCAGCTTATCTTTTATTTCCATCCTTAATCCCAATCTTAACCTCTTTTCAATTTCATTTTTAATAAATTATTTTTAGCACCAAAATACCTTATTACAGATTCACTTTCCCGCAAGCCCAGTTTCAAACTTTCTTGAATTGTCTTGCCAACAATCTGGGCTGCAACAAATCCAGAAGCAAAAGCATCTCCTGCACCGGTTCTTTCAACAACTTTAATTTTATTTGGTCTTAAGGAATATTTCTTTTTGCCATCATAAGCATTAATTAAATTATTTTTATCAGTAATAACAACAATACCTTTTTTGCTAATTAATTTATGTACTCCTTTCAACAAATCTTTTTCTTTTGTTAATAATCCTGCTTCTTCTTTATTTGATATAAAAACATCACAAAGTTTTAACAAAGGATTAAGGTTCTTCTTTTTGATAACATATTCCCCAGGATTATAAGCTATTTTTACATTTTTTCTTTTTAAAATTTTAGCAAGTTTCATCTGAGTTTGAAAACTTTGTCCTAATGCAGAAGAATAATAAACCCATTTGGTTTTAAGTTTTCTTAGATTAATCTCATTTAATCCAAGATTATTATTAACTCCTCTATAAGTTAAAACTGTCCTATTATTCTCTTTGCTATCTAAAATAACAGAGTAGCCAGTTTTCTCACCTATCTCAATTTTTCCTAGAAATTTTATTTTTTCTCTACTTATTAATTTCAAAATTCTTTTGCCGTTCTCATCATCACAAACTTTCCCAATCCATCCAGTTTTTAATCCAAATCTTGAAAATGCAACAGCAGTATTTGTTCCTCCTCCACCAACATCAAACCTTAAATCTTTAATTAAAATCTTGCTTCCAACAGGATAAGCAATAAACTTGCCTTTCTCAGATATACTTGTATCTACAAAAACATCAACTACTGCTCCTCCAAAAATTATTACATCAAACATTCTAAATCTTATAATTTCCCTCTTCTTTATTATAAAAGAAACATTTTTGCTTTAATAAATCTTTTCTATAAAATTATCTTCCTTTCTTTACCTTTCTCAAAGATTTTAAAATATCTTTTAAAGCTATACATTTAGCAGTTATAACAACATCTCCTCCCCCAGAATAAATCAACAAATCTTTTCCAGAATCATCAAAAACAATTCCTGTTGGAAAAACAACCCTTTTGTTTTCAAAAGCCCCAATATAATGATCCTTTGTTGGGACAATAATTAATGACCTTGATTTTGCAATCATTTTCTTACCACAAAATTCACAGATTTCATCGCTCACTTCATCCTTGCTTTGTGAGGCAAAATCTTTAAACCATTTATGAACTTCTTTTGCCAAAAGTGGATGCATAGCCCAAATACCAGGAAATGAACTTTCCTTAAACTTTTTATTTAAAAACTCCTCTATACTTCTCTCCTCTCCCCCTGAGAGTTCGGATTCAAATTCTCTGATTTTATGTTCTGCCCAGTCTATATCGTTTAATAGATTTAGCCCCCTTTCTGATTCTTTAATTTCAGGTGTATGTCTTAATACCCATTTTGTGAATTGCTGATAACAATCAATTAATCTTGAATATAATTGCTCTTTGCTTTTTATTTTCATTGCTC
>CAZQKV010000123.1:0-2960 GCA_964593995.1 Candidatus Woesearchaeota archaeon | reverse complement strand
TGGAATATAAATGATTTAATACATTATTGTAAAATAAATAATCAAACAACATAAAATAAACCAGAAAGATGCAGAGGTTTTAACTCAAAATCTTGAGATTGTAGAATTATTTGAAGAAGTTGCTAAAAAAATATCTCCAAAACTTGCCTTGCCTTGGATAACAGTAGAATGGCTTGGTGTTTTAAATTATAATAAAAAAACAATAGAAGATGTTTCTATTAATCCAAATCACATAATAGAATTATTACAATTGCTGCAACAACAAAAAATAACTCCTCTTGGTGCAAAAGACATAATGAGAAAATTTATTCCAAAATCATTTTCACCAAAAAAACAAGCACAAGCAAGCAAGAAGATCAATAATGAAAAAGAACTGTCAAAGATAATAAAGCAAATTTTAAAAACCAATCAAAAATCTGTTTTAGAATATAAATCAGGAAATAAAAAAATAATTAATTTTTTAATGGGAAAAATAATGCAAGAAACAAACAAAAGAGCTGATTTCCAGGTTGCAAGAAAAGTTTTAGAAAAAGAGTTGAACTAAGTTAGGGGGCAGATAAAGGTTCCTTCTTTCTCTCCAGGGAGATCTATGGGAACAGAACTAACAAATATTGCTCTTACATTATTCTGGATAGCAAAATCCTGACACTTTAAGATCAAACAATTAGCAAAATTGTCTGCATTTGATCCTCTTAAATTTTTAATTTTAGCCCCTAATCTTTCTAATTCCTTTACACTAATCTCAGCATAATGATCTCCTTTATTCATAAACAGAGTAACTAAATCATCCAAATGCATAAATTCGTAATATTCCATTCCCTTCTCGCGAAATAAAGACGGTCCTTCAATCAATCTTTTAGTCTGTTCCTCAACTAAATGAAAGATCTCTCTTGCCCTTTCCTTCAAAAAACCATCTTTAATTTTATGGTCTTTCATAACTTTAATTGCACGCCTCATTTCCCCTTTATAAGGGAATTTAGGATCAATCTGGGTGATTGAAGTATTTTCCCCAACAAGTAGTTCCTGAGCTTTAAAAAAAGTATAACATAGCGAAGAACAACAAACCCTTGGAACATAAACTGAATAGTTTTTAACAGATTGTTTGATGAGATTTGGAAAATATATCCCTGCATCAAAATCCCCACCACGCCCATTCAAAAGGAATAAGGGAGAAGTATATTTTTTTGAAATTAAAATATGTTTAAGAAATTTACAATCAGTATACTTCATTCCCTCTGCATTCAAGGGATTATAAACAAGAGCAATAATTTCTTTCTCAGCTAACTCTTTCTGTAATTTTAAAATTAATTCATTTATCTCCCCTTCTATATCCACCATCATATATTCTCCAATAAATATATTTTTATAAAAACAATTATACTATATTATTGTATAAATAATATACAAAAAATATAAAAAATAGATACATTTATAAGTTTAAATCACTAAGTACAAGGGAGGAAAAATGGTAAAACAAGTGCATATAACTCTGTCTGAGGAAGCTGTTAAAGAATTGGAAGAATTGAAAAAAGAATTAAGACTTCCAAGTATTGCAGAGGTTATAAGGAGCAGTATATCTGTAAACAAATTCTTACAACTAGAAAAACAAAAAGGCAATGATATAGTTCTAAGAAACAAAGAAACAAAAAATGAGAGAGTTGTAATTCTACTAAAATAAGTTAGTTCCTTTCTTGATTAAAATGCCCAAAAAAGGTTTAGAAATAAAAAATTTTGAACCCCCTGAAAAATATATACGATTAGCTCACGAAGAAAAGAGAAAAGATAAACATGAAAATGTTAAACATGTCCTATCTGCAATATTAATTGTTCCTTATATTTTCCTCTTGTTAACTAGCTGCCTCTGGAAATTTGAAATTCCAAAGGCTTATGAGACTTTGGCCCTAATTGTAATTGGGTATTATTTTGCTAAGCACCTCTAAACCCTCTCAAAAAAAACCTTTAAATATCTGATTTTCTACATATTATAAGACATTAGAGTAAATTAATGTAAGCAAACTAATATAAAAAATAATAAAAAGAAAACAAAAAAGGGGAAATAAAAAATGTATTGGATACCAATTTTAGGGGCCCTTTTAGAAGGTTCCGGAATGACTATAGAGAAAAAAATATTAAGAAAACACCAGGTTAATTTTAAAAATTATGCTGTTTATGGATTTCTTTCATTAATCTTGGTCATGATCCCTTTCTTATTCTTCTTTTGGAATATAAAATCAGAAGCTTATGAATTAAAAAATATTCTAATATTTACTGGGGTGGTCTTCTTTTCAATACTTGCTAACCTATTAATATTTTATTCATTAAAAAGAGAGACAGTAACAGAAATTGAACCAATAAGACTAATGCAACCCTTGTTTACTATTCTGCTCGCTTTTATTTTCAGCTTCTTTTTTGCAACTTATTCTACAGAAAGGAGATATTCAATACTTATTTTAGCTTTAATAGCAAGCACAGCCTTAATAGCAACACATATCAAAAAACATCACTTAGTATACAACAAATACATAATAGCTGCATTAATCGGAAGTTTTTTCTTTGCTATTGAGCTTGTAATATCCAAAGCAATCTTACCATATTATTCTGCTTTAACTTTTTATTTTCTTAGATGTTTATCTATTTTTTTAATAACTTTAATTATTTTCAGACCAAAAAACAATTTAAAAACAAAAACAAAATTGCTTATTTTAATAACAGGAGCAATTTGGGTTGCTTATAGATGGATTTTATATTACGGTTATTTAAACCTGGGAATTATTTTCACAACAATGTTATTTATCCTTGGCCCTGTATTCATATTCATATTTGCAAGAATTTTCTTAAAAGAAAAAATAACAATAAGGCAGATAATTTCTTCAATAATAATAATTGCCTCTATTATTGCAGCAATAATCTTAGAAATTTGATTTAACAGCAAGCAAGAGGTTATTATATCCTCAGAATCG
>CAZQKV010000122.1:0-2960 GCA_964593995.1 Candidatus Woesearchaeota archaeon | reverse complement strand
GAAAAAATCCTGCAAAAATACCTGAAATCAAATAAAACCATAAAAATCTTTTTCTACCTATTAACTTCTCCACAAAATTTCCAATAAAAAACAAAGAGAGCATATTAAACAATAAATGCCCAATATTTGATGGTGAATGCATAAACATACTGCTAACTAAAGTCCATACGTATCCAAAAAAAAAAGCTGTGGGTTGTAATGCAAAAAACAAAAAAGTTTTTTCTGCTCCTAAAAATCCAATAAATAAAAACATAAGAAGATAAGCAATCAAATTAATTATAATAATCCAATTAGTAATGCTCAGCTTACTAAAAAAATTATCAAATCTTCCCGGCTTTAGCCTTTTCTTAGTATAAATCCTAAGCTGTCTATCCATTTTAGAATTATTTTTTCTTTTTCCTAAATTTACTTAATAACCTTAAAACTTTTCCTTTTTTCTTATCTTTAGTTTTTTTCTTTGCCCTAATTCTTAATTTTTTATCGCTTCTTTTAATCTTCTTAACTGGCTTTTTTATAATCTTTTTTACCTTACTTAATTTTGCTCTAATTTTTGACTTTTCTTTTTTCTTAGCTTTGATTTTTTTATCTTCCTTATCTGCTTTCAGTTTTTCTGCTTTTTTCTCTTTTTTCCTAACCGCCCTTTTCTTAGCTCTTTTTGATTTTCTCTCTTCATCTGATTTTTTAATTTTTCTTGCTTTTCCCCTCTCTAATTTATCTTCTTCTTTTTTTCTTTCAACAACTACAAGTTCTAATTCCTTTTTGATTTTACTAATCTCTTTTTCAAGATCTTTTATATTTTCCCCTTGCTGCGCAAGTTTATACACTTCCTCACATTCTGAACAAGTAAAATTATTTAACAACGCAACTTCTTCTGTAACTTCTATAGAACAAGTATCACATACATAATATCTTTTTTCACTCCTGCTTTTTAACTGACCTTCTAACTGATCTAATTTTTCCTTTAATTTTCTTTCAAGTAAACTTAATGATTGATAAACATTTAAAGTCCAAAAATAAATATACCATCCCTTTCTTTTATCTTTCTTTCTGATAAATGAAACCAAACCATAATCAGACAACCGATATAATATATTTCTTGTCTGATTTATAGTTAACTCTAATTTTTTTGCAATTAAAAACTCATTAACATCTTTCTTACCTAAAAGCAAATCTATGATTACTGAAGACTGTTTATTTATCAGACTTTCAACAACAGACTTAAGAAACTTTGCTTGCATATTAAAGTAACCTCTAATCGAAAATATCCTTTTAATACCTTTCTATTAAGTTGTTACTACTTTAAAATTTAAGCAAAGCTATATATAGAATCTTTTAAAATATTAAATTATGGGTTGGTTTAGTAAAAAAAAAGAAGAAAAAGTAGAGGAAATTCCAGGGCTACCTCCATTGCCTAGTTCAAATGAGGAATTAAGTTTCCCTTCTTTAAAAGAATTACCAAACCTTCCAACAGAAGACCAAGATTACCCAAAATCCCTGCCCCTGCTTTCTAATTCAGATCAACAAGACGAGCTTAATGAAGAAACAATTAAAAATGCTCTTTCTCATTCCAGTACCCCTTATGAAACAAATTTGAAACCGCTTAGAACTAAAGAAAGAAGTGCTCCAGAGATAATAAAATCTCCATCAAATAAAGTAAAAGAACCGATTTATGTTAGACTAGATAAATTTGATGTTACTCTTCAAGCATTTGAAGAAATAAAAGAGAAAATAAAACAAATTGAAGAATATTTGTTGAAAACAAAGGAAATCAAAGAACAAGAAGAAAAAGAATTAGAAGAATGGGAAAAAGAAATTCAAATAATCAAAAGCAAAATAGACTCTGTTGATAAAACCATCTTTAATAAATTTGATTAATTCTACAATGGAAACAAGACATCTTAAATTAGATTATGATGAAGCACTTGCTGCCAAAAAAGCAGTTCTTTCTTCAGAATTAAATCTCCTATACATAATAAGAAGCCTCAAATCATACAAGCTCCTTAGAAAAAGAGAGTACACAAATAAAAATAAACTAAAAAAAGCAGTAACTTCATTTAAAACAAGAATTGATTTAATTCTCTCAAACATGCCAAGAAAGATTCCAAAAGTAAAAGTAAAACAAGAAGCAAAGCAGAAGATAAAGCAAGAAACAAAACCAAAAAAAATCAGCAAAAAAACTAAAAAAGAAGGAAGAAGAACCATTGAAGGTGAACTTGAAGAAATTCAAAGAAAATTAGCCAGTCTTAGTTAATTGCTTTAACAAATCTTTTAAATCCCATATACATGATATTTCTATGAAACGTAAAGAATTAATAAAAAAATATATTGAATTTTTCAAATCAAAAAATCATAAAGAGATTCCTAATGTATCCTTAATTCCAGAAAATGACCCAACTGTTCTTTTCACAACAGCAGGAATGCATCCTCTTGTTCCCTTTCTCTTAGGGCAGCTACATCCACAAGGTAAAAGGCTTGTAAATAATCAGAGATGCATAAGAACAGGGGACATAGAAGACGTCGGAGATACAACCCACCACACATTCTTTGAAATGTTGGGAAACTGGTCTCTTGGAGATTACTGGAAAAAACAAGCAATTGAGATGAGTTTTAAATTCTTAACCAAGGTCCTTAAAATCCCTATTGAAAAACTTGCTGTAACTTGTTTTAAAGGTGATAAAAATGCTCCTCGCGACACAGAATCTTCAAAAATTTGGGAGTTATTAGGAATCTCAAAAAAAAGAATTGCATTTCTTTCAGCAGAAGATAATTGGTGGGGGCCCGCAGGAAAAACAGGGCCTTGCGGTCCATGCACTGAAATGTTTTATTGGGCTTCTGATAAAAAACCTCCAGAAAAATTTGATCAAAAAGACAACACTTGGGTTGAAATAGGAAATGATGTTTTAATGCAATACAATAAAGATGAAAAAGGAAATTATTCTCCTGCAAAGCAAAAAAATATA
>CAZQKV010000121.1:594-2979 GCA_964593995.1 Candidatus Woesearchaeota archaeon | reverse complement strand
GCCTCGACAAATCATAACCATGCTTTTCTATCAAAACTTTTTCTCATTTTGTTATTTTAATTTCATTCTTCTAGTTTTAGTTTGCTACCAAGTCCTTATATTTAATATTAATTCCTCAACTTTTCCTGTATTATCTAAAACCTGAACATGATAATCTTTTGATTCTCTGTTAATTCCAACCGGGCTTTTTTTATCAACACTTAATTCATCTATATTTGTTCTGTTTAAATATCTAAAATTAAATGAAAAATCTCCTTTCATATCTAATAAAGTTTTTAATGAACTATAGCTTGTCTTGCTTTGATTATACAGATTAACAAGATTAAGAACCTTACTATAAATGATCATTCTTTTTTTTGAATAAATTCCTAATTGAAAATTTCTGTCAAGATTTGCAGAACAACTAGGATTTCCAACTGGAAAAATTTCTGAAAAATAAATATTATATTTTCTTAAATTCCCTGTATTAACATTAGAATCTATATAATGATCTGTGCCATAATTATCAATAAGATTAATTCCACTTAAATCAAAACAATCTGCATTAGGATTATTTACAATAGCAGATAATATACCAACCTCTTCACTAATATTCTCAATTATAATTTTTTTAATATCATCTGCAATAGAAACTTTTTCTTCTGATTTTACAAATGGATTTAAAAATAAGATTATAAAAATAATTATTCCTATAAAAAGAATTGTCGCAGCTATAAATTCAACATGTCCTTGCCCTTTTTTATTACTTAAAAAACTTACCTTCCCATTTTTATTTGTTTTTTTAATCATCTTCCTTTTTTAGAATTAACCTCCCGCAGGCCCAAAAAATAATCTTGCTCCGCTGCTTGCAAGAATAGCCATCATTATTAATATAAATGAATGTTTAAAACCTGCTTTAAAGTTTCCCTCAGATAGTTTTCCAATAACTAATCCTGCAAAAAGACCTTGAACAACCAAAAGCCATATAAAAGGGGCAGCCAATTGCTCAGGAGTTGCCCTTTGTTCCCCGCTTCCGAATATATTCATAAAATCATCTCCTACTATATCACCTTCTGGTCCTGTAACTTCCTGCCCTAAACCAGATGCAATAGGAAGAACTTTATATTGCATAACAAGCATTATAACAATAAAAATTAAAAATATTATGTATCCCTGGACAACTAGATTATACATTGCAGCCCTTCTTTCTATTTTTAATTTTTCTATTTGAGAAACAGATTTAACAACAGATTCCAATACATCTTCTATTTGCCCCCCTGCTTTTTCAGATTCACTAATAATAGTCACAGCCCTTTTTACAGTTGTACTCCCAATATCTCTTGCAAAAGTTTCAAAAGCAGCTTTAATAGGTATGCCTAAAGAAATCTGGTTTGCAAGTTTTTGGATATAAGGGTTTAATTTACCATAATCTTTTGATTGGATATTTAATATACTCTTGCTAATCGGGGTTCCTGCTTGCACACTTTCAATAAGATTTCTTGAAAACTCAAGAAACATCTCATCTCTTTCCATTATTTCCTGGGACTCAAGGATAATAGAAACAAAAAAAGGCAGGCCCCCTATAATAAAGCATATAGCAATAAGAAAATAAAACAAACTGGTTCCCATTAAATACAAGAATGAAAAAGCGAGAATTACTAGTGCTAGAAGAATTCCAACTATTTTAAATGCATTTTGTTTTATTTTTCTTAAGATTTTCATTGTATGGTTGGCTGTTTTAATTTCAAAAACATAAGGAACCCCACATTTAATACTACAATTAATAAAATTACAATAAGGCTTAATGTGTTCATACTTATTCCAATAAATTCACTTAATGCTCCGGTACTTCCCATGATTACAAATAACATTAAAATTATCATTGGCGCTGCAATTGCAATGCTTATATAAATATCCATAAAAGTTTCAGAATTTTTTGTGTATTTTTCTCTTTCTATTTGATAATCAAATAGCGCAGTTTCTGCATGTTTATCTAAAAATATATGTAAATCCCCCCCCGAAGTCATCGTTGTAGCTATCCCCCCTAGTAAGTCTTTTAATTTTTCAGAAGGGCATAAAAATTCAACTTTTTTCAATGCACTTACAAGATCTTGCCCATGAAAATTAATTAAATTCATTAATTTTTTTATTTCTATATTTGTATACTTATATTCTTCACTCCTTAATATGATCTTAAATATGTTCAAGGGCTGAACCCCTGAGGTTGCAATTGCAGACATGTGAACAATAACAAAAGGCAATTCTTGATTAATTTTATAACCTAAATTTTTAGATTCGCTTGTTGGATAATAATACATAAAAATTCCTGCACTAAAGGGAACCACAAAAATTATCCAAAAATATTTAAGGGCCCTTATTAAAATAGGGTCTTTTGCTATAGTAACA
>CAZQKV010000121.1:0-584 GCA_964593995.1 Candidatus Woesearchaeota archaeon | reverse complement strand
CAGGATAAGTAAAAGTTATATTATAAAATAATAAAACAACAAAAAACAAGATGCTTATTATTAAAAAAAGAAGGGCTGTAAAAAATACCATAGAAATATAAGTTCCCAATACAAAATTAGAATTCATTTTTCTTAAATCCCTGTTTAACTTTTTAAAATGTCCTTTTGCAATAAGATGATTAGAAAATTTTCTAAAAAAGTGATTAGATATTTTAGCATAAGCATTTGCTCTTCCAAAAGACATAACCGGCCTTTCAATAGCATATTTCTTTTTTAATCGAGTTGCTGTTAAATTACTTTTGCTTATATTTTCAAGAAAGCTTTTCCTGTCCTTGCTTTCTATTGTTAATGAAACTTCAGAACCCAACTTTACAGGCTTATATTTAATTTTAATAAGTTTTTTCTTTTCTTTTCCTAATTTTTCCTTTTCAGTGCTAAGTTCAGGATAAAAACCAATAGCTCCAATAAGTTCTGGAAAAGAATTATTTAATATTTTTAACTGGTTTGTTAAAGAAATAATAGCTTCTTCTAATAATTTTTTTTCTTTTACATCTATGAGAACATTGTCATTAGTTTCTAAGTTT
>CAZQKV010000120.1:0-3041 GCA_964593995.1 Candidatus Woesearchaeota archaeon | reverse complement strand
CAATTTCTGTGGATGATTTAAATGTTAATGAAAAAGTCAAACAATTAACGAAGCAAACAATTGAAGAAGCAGAAACACAAACTAAAAAAATTATTGAAGATTATATAGCAAATAAACTTCAAGTTATTCCTGGGAAAACTAATGAAGAAACTCGTGAAATAAAAATAATGCAGGTTTTAAATCAGATTAGAACAAAAATAGGCAAAATAGTCGGGCAAGAGATTCCAAAGAGAAATCCTGTTAGTGTTATGATGCGCTCTGGTGCTGGAGGAAATGTTCTTAATATAACTCAAATGGCCTGTTGTGTAGGACAGCAAGCATTGTGGGCAGAAAGAATTAAAATTGGATTTAGTAATAGGACACTTTCTTTTTTTAAAGAGCATGATCTGTCTCCAAAAGCAAGGGGATTTATTTATAATTCGTTTTTAAAAGGATTAGAACCTTATGAGTTTTTCTTCGGAGCAATAACTGGAAGAGATGCTTTAATGGATACTGCATTAAGAACTCCGAAATCAGGATACTTATATAGAAGGTTGGCAAATGCTTTACAAGATATAAGAGTAGAATACGACAGTACAGTAAGAGATGGTTCGGGGAAAATAATCCAATTTAGATATGGGGAAGATGGAAAAGATGTTTCTGAGCTTCATAGAGAAAAAGAGATATCAGCAGGAGAAGCAATTGGAATTGTAACTGCCCAATCATTTGGAGAACCCTCAACTCAAATGACTCTTAATACGTTTCACTTAGCAGGTGTTTCTGAAATGCAGGTTACTACTGGACTGCCAAGATTAATTGAAATATTTGATGCTAGAAGAACTCCTTCAACTCCCTCAATGGATATTTATCTTGATAAAGACCATAATAATGAAAAGGATGCTAAAATAATTGCTGAGAAAATACAAGAGGTTAAACTTCAAGATGTTTCTCAGGAAATTAAAATTAATTTTGCTGACAAAAAAATAGAGGCAATTGTTGATCCTAATGCCTTAAGAAGAGTTCACTCTTCTATTGAAACTATTGCTAAAAAATTAAATGAAAACAAAAGGCTTGGTTCAAGTTGTAAAGCAAGAGCCAACTCTTTAATATTTAGTGAAAAAGATAAAAACTTCAAACAAATATATAAATTAAAAGAAAAAATAAAAAATGCTCAAATTTCTGGTATTGAAGAGATTGAACAAATCCTTGTTGTTAAAAGAGACAAAGATTATGTCATACTAACTGCAGGGACTAATCTTAATGATATTCTTCATTTTAAGGGGGTTGATAAAACAAGAACAATAAGTAATGATCTCCATGAAGTGTGTGAAATCCTTGGGATTGAGGTTGCCAGAGCAACTATTATGAAAGAAATTGAAAAAGTTACAATTTCCCAAGGTCTTGACATTAATGAAAGACACTTAAAATTAATTGCAGATGCTATGACTGTTTCAGGAACTGTTAAAGGAATCACAAGAATGGGAATTATATCTCAGAAATCATCTATATTAGCAAGAGCAAGTTTTGAAACTCCTGTTAAGCAATTTGTGAATGCTACACTAAAGGATAATAAAGATGAATTAAATTCTGTAATTGAAAATATAATCTTAAATCAACCAGTTCCAGTTGGTACTGGACTTCCTGGATTAATGGTTGAAGTTACAGGGCCTTTAACAGATAAAAAACAAAAATCTGATAAAAGTGTTGCGCAACTAACAAAAAATACAAAAGATACTTCTAAAAAATCAACAGAACCTATTGAAAATAATAAGAAAGTTAAAGAAGAGAAAATTAAGAGCAAGAAAGCTGAGAAAAAAAGCAAATAAAATAGTTAAAAAACAAAATCAAATTTAAATTCTCGACGAAAAAACCTAAAGATTTATAAATTAATTATATTATAAACTTTTATTAAGAGGGTGGAAATTTTTAATATAAACTTAAAGAAGGAAATTTTTAATATAAACTTAAAGAAGGAAATTTTAATATGACAAAGACTTTAGATATGAAATTTATAAGATATGCTAACTTATTCAGCAGAATTACAAGAATAAGAGCTAATCATTGTTTTGAATATAATAATGCAATTGTTTTTGCAGTTCCAAGAATATTTGTTATGAAAGCTATTGGACCTAATAATATAAATCTGAAAAAATTAAATGAAATTATTAAAAAGAAAATAAAAATTGTTGCGATTCCAAAAGGAAGAGAAGATATTGAAAAGTTTGTTTCTGTTATAACCCGCCCTGTTAAATTTAAAGGAATTGAAATTAAAGATGATGAGGCTGTAATAACTGCAACTACTCAGAGCAAAGCATCTTTAATTGGAAGAGGAAAATGCAGAATGGAAGAAATGCAAAATATTTTAGAACAATATTTTGGAATTAGAAAATTAAGATTTAAGTGAGTTTAGATAAACTTATTAATTCTTAAAACATTTATTACATATGCAAAAAAAGAGTAATCAACCCTCTGAAAAACAACTAAAAGTTTTAAGAGAACTTGAAAAATCTAAATCAAGAAAGAGAGTTTTAAAAATAAGTGCCTTAGTTGTTTTGTTTATATTTTTAATTATCTTAGCATTTCTTGGTGGAAAAAGTATTTTTAAACAAAAACCTTATGATGACACTGTAATTAATGATTCTCCTATTATTAATGATTTTCAACCTATTCCAATTATTAATGATACAAATGCTACTAATCAAACTGATATTACAATTATAATTCCTCCTGGTGGTGGACCAAGTAGTTCTGGAGGAAATGGAGATGATTATAAACCAGAACCTGAATCTCCTTGTGTTCCTGATTGTGGAAATAGAGAATGTGGTGGTGATGGATGTGGTGGAAGTTGTGGAACTTGTGATATTGGAGACTATTGTAGTTATGGGGTTTGTGAAAGTATAGATGATTTAGAAAATTTTATTTGGAATACTTCTTATTGTGGTGATTTAAATTGTGATGTTGTTGATGCTGAAACTTGTGCTAATTGTCCTGTTGATTGTTGTCCTGCAGACCCGAATCCAGATGGAATAGATGATCCCCCTAGGATAAGAGTAGAAAATATT
>CAZQKV010000119.1:0-3119 GCA_964593995.1 Candidatus Woesearchaeota archaeon | reverse complement strand
TCAAAAAAGATTACTGCAAAAAAGTCTCTTATTGGAGAAATTTTTCCTTCTATTTCTATTTTATAATCAGAATTTGCCAACGCGACACCTGCAAAAAATGCTCCAATTGCTAATGATAATCCACTAACTTCTGCAGCAATAGCAAATAAAAACAAAAATGAAATAGAAACAAGTAATAACATTTCTGGGCTATTTGCTGCTTTTTTAAAAACTTTATTAGAAAATTTTGGAATAAGCACTGCTATAATAACAAAAACTGCTGCCTTGCCTAAAGATATTGCAAGGCTTTGTATGCCTGTTTCTGATGAAAGTAAGGTTAATGCAATAACTGCTGCCAAATCCTGCATTAAAAGAATTCCGATAATTATTCTTCCATGCAAGCTTCCGAGCTCTTTTCTATCATATAATATTTTAAGAACAACCATTGTTGAAGAAAATGCAACAGCCAATCCAATATATATTGGAGCTTTGCCTGTTAATCCAAAAAACATAGCAACAAGGAAACCAATACCAAATAGTAAGAGTATTTGTATAATCCCGCCAATTGTTGCAACCTTTCCTACTTCTTTTAGTTTTTTAAATTTAATTTCAAGTCCTGCTGTGAAAATCAAGAATGCAACACCAATCTTAGATAATGCTTCAACCAAATGAGGATCACTAATTAATCCTAAAATTAAGGGCCCTAAAATAACCCCAACAAGTATATATGCAGGAATTAAGGGCTGTTTAAAAAGTCTGACAATAAATGCTAAAATAGCTGCTATAATTATTATTATTCCTATTTCAACAAATATTGCTAATTCTCCTGGAAGATTAGACATAAAAGTTGCAATAAAACTTTGTGATGCTTCTAACATTTTTTCCCCTCTTATCCTATTTTCGAAAACTTATCTAACTATAAAAAGATTTCTAAGATAATTCTCTTTTATCACAACTAATCTTTTAAACATATTATGTTATATTATTTCATGTATGAATCAAAAGGACACATCCAGCAATTAGCAGAATATATATTAAAGAATTTATCTAAAGGCTATACTCTTGATTCCTTAAGAGTAGCATTAACTAATCAAGGATATTCAAAAATTTCAATTGATAATGGAATTAAAAGAGCAAACAAGATTCTTGCAGAAAAAGCACCAATAATGGAAGAAAAACCTGAAATAACTTATAGGTTAATTGAAAGTTCGCCTAGTGAAGAAGCAACTGCCCCTCTAAAGGAAAAAATTGTTTATGAAGAAACTTATATTCCAGAGAAAAAAAGCTTTTGGAAAAAATTAAAAGAAATGTTTTTTGGAGAATAAGATTTTAAAAAGTTTTAAAAAGTTTTTTAAACAGGCTTGCTTTTTGTTTTTTATGAAAAAAAGAGATTTAGTAATATCAGTTATTGTAGTACTTGTAGTACTTGTCTTATTAGCAGTTGTTTTCTCATTTGTAAGATTAACAGGAAAAAGTATTACAAGTATAGAAACTTGCTGGGATAGTGATTTAGGACAAAACTATTGGACTAAAGGATCTGTAGAAGGAGAATATTATTCTCAAATCAATCCTTTTGAAAAAAAATCTTTTTTTGAAGAAGATGTTTGCAAAAGCAAAAATACCTTGCTTGAATATTATTGCTACACAGAAAATAACAGTGTAAGTTCATACAAGCAATCTAAAAGATTCACCTGCCCTGAAGGCTGTGAAAACGGGAAATGTTTAGGGGAGCCTGTTGAAATTCCTAAAAGAACAACTCTTTTAGAAAAAATCAAGGATTTTTTTGTTGGTTGAAAGGATTAGTTTATTATCCCTAATCTATCTTATTTTCTCTTATTTTATTATTTAAAAAAATCAATTGTTCCTCACTTCTTTTTATTCCCTGCTCAAATAACTCAATTTCTTTTTCTATAAATTCCATTTCTTTTTCATGATATTCTATGTATTTTTTATGATGGTTTTCAATTTGCCCAATATGAAATTTTAATTTTTCTTCTTGGTTTTGTTTTTCGTTAAGTGTTCTAATTTCCTGAATTTCTTTTTTATGCCTTTCTATTGATTTTTCATGAAAAATTATCCACCCTTCATTATACTTGATTTCTTTTTTATGATATTCAAGTAAAGCTCTTTTTAATCTTTCTATTTTGTGAAAATAAAATTCCTTTTTTTGTTTTTGTATTTGTCTCTGTTTATTAAGATATCTTAGCCTCTCTGTTTTGTCTTTGTTGTCCTCCATTTTTTAACACCCCAGAAATTATTTCTTCAATATTATTAAAAAATTCTTTTTTAAACACAAATCTGTTTGCTCCAGAACTTAAAGCTTCATTTCTATGATTTTCTTTGCTTATAGAAATAACTAGAAGATTTTGTTTACTAGATTCTGCTATAATATCTAATCCTCCTTCTGGAGCCTCATCACCTAAATGATAATCTGTAATAACCAAATCATAATTTCCTTTTTTTATTTGATTTAGTGCTTCATCTTTATTTTTTGCCCAATAAGTACTATAATTCCCAGAAAGGCCCTGCATAAAAATCCTACAACAAATAGGCATATCATCTACAAAAAGTATTTCTGTTCTTTCATTTGTATTTTTTGAAGAATTCATTTTTTTCTCAAATTATAATTTATCTACAATGATGGCACCTACTACATGTAATTTTAAACTTATTTCCTCCTAACTCCTCATTAAGTTTTTGTATCTGTTTTAGCCTATAATCTGGGTCTGTTAGTTGTTCAGGTGAAAGTGTGCTTGGGTCTCTAAATTTAGGTTTAACTTGCCTTGATTCATATAGTCTTTTTATTAAAGAATCTCTATTAATTTTTTCCCAGATTTCTTCAGGAAAGTTCATGGTTGTTTGTTTTTCAACTAGAGGTTTTTCATATTCTCTTTTCATCAGATTCCCTTAATGCATTTTTGAGGAGAATCTGAAATTTGAGAAGCAGTCATATTAAAGGCTTTTTCATCAATCCTATAAGTATCTCTAAGTTCCTCTGACTCATTTAGTTCCTTTACTAATGTTTCATTTGTTTGTTTTGTCATAGCAAAAAATCAGTCAAAAAGTATTTAAATAAGTGTAGTCATGTAACATAACAACAAACAACAAAACAAAAACAATAAGATGTTTGAAAATGCTTG
>CAZQKV010000118.1:0-3165 GCA_964593995.1 Candidatus Woesearchaeota archaeon | reverse complement strand
TTTAATTGGATAAAATTTGGAGGGGTTTGTGGTTTTATTATCTTAATTTATTTACTTGAATTTGTGGTTACATCTTTTTTTATAGATTCAATACAAGAGAGTTTGGGAAGTATTTTTAATATTTTTATGTGGGTTTTTACTGGGATTGCTTTATTGTGTGTTTTCTTCTTTTATAGGGGATTTTATATCTTAGGCAAAAGTGTTGATTCAAAATTAATTAGATTTGCTTCAATATCAATGATTATTGTGTTGCTAGCTTTGATTGTTATTGGGGTAGGAGGTTTTGCAGGAGTTAATTATCAGGCAAGTTCAGCAGGGTCTATAACTGGCGAAGTAATAGGAGAAGATTTTTTAATTTCTGAGGATGGAGTATTGTCCGGATCCGATGTTAGTATGAGTCCTTTTGTTATTATTTTAATTAGTATTATTGCTTTAGCTGCTGCTTTTCTTTTTGTTGTTCAAATAATATTCTCAATTGGTTTGATAAGAGTAAAGGAAAAAGTTAGGTTTTCTCAAGTTTCGGGAATATTTAATTTAATCTGGACAATTTTGAATATTTCAATTTTTGTTGCCCTTGTCTATATTCTTATTAATCTATTTGTCAATCCTGCATTTGTTGTTGATTTGATGTTTTTGCTTTCAGGAAGGATTTGGATTTATAATAGTTTTGAGATTTCTTTTATTGTTTTGTTTTTCTTTACTATATTATTTGAATCTATTGCTTTATTAATTTTAGGCAGGAGATCTGAATTTGGAGAACTTGAATCTGTTCAAGCTGGGCCTGTTCAAGTTATTCAACAAACATCTGCAAGACCTGTTCATGCTAAGCCTGCTGTTGTAAAACCAATTCATACTGTTCAACAAGTGGCTGCTAAACCTACTCATACTAGACATGTTAGGACCAAACCTAAGCCGATTGTTGCAAAACCAAAACCTAGAATGTCAAGAAAGAAGGCTAGCAAAAAGAAAGCAGAAGAGAAAAAGCTTGCAAAACCAAAGAAAAAAACTAAGAAAAAGAAATAATTTTATTTGCTGAAATTTGTAATTCTGATTTATATTCTTGAACCTCTCCGTTTATTGTTATATTAGATATGTTTGTTAAATTTAGATTTTTGTTTATAATTGTATTTATTCCTCCTGTTGAATCTTTAATTGTAATTATTTGAAAATCAGATTTATTGTAGGTTCTGACATTAGTAATTTGCCCACTTATTTGAATTTCTTTGTTTAGATCTTTTGAATTTATATTTATAATATCTTTTTTTACTGGTTTTAATGTGTTTGTTAAGAATAATAGTAATAAGATTCCTATTAGTGCGGTTGTAAATGAGATTTTTAATAGGTTTATTTTGAATTTTGATTTTTTTGATTTTTTTAGCATATTTATTTATCATAGCAAGGTTTATTAAAGCTCTCTTAGTTTGTTTTTTATGAAAAAATAGCTATTGAAGAAATAAGGCAGAAACTAGATTTAACTAGTTTAAATTATGCAACATTTGAGATTTTAGAAAAAGCTATTGGGTATCCTAGTGAAAAACTTTGTTTGGATTGTTGGAAAAATGGTGTTTGTGAAGAGATTAGAAAAGTTTAATAACATGATTTTTTTATGGTTTTTATGAAAGACTTAAGTCCTGAAAAAAGATTTGGATTAATTAAGAGGAATACTGAAGAGATATTAGGAGAGAGTGAATTATTTGAAATGTTGAAGAGTGGAGAAAAAATAAATCATTATATTGGGTTTGAGATTTCTGGGAAAATTCATTTAGGTACTGGTTTGATGTGTATGCTAAAAGTAAAGGATTTTATGGATGCAGGAATTAATTGCAGTGTTTTTTTAGCTGATTGGCATTCTTGGATCAACGATAAATTAGGAGGAAATTTAGATGCTATTAAAAAAGTTGCAGTGGGGTACTTTAAAGAGGGAATGAAAGCAAGTTTGAAGTGCGCCGGAGGAGATCCTAATAAATTGAAATTTGTTCTTGGAAGTGATTTATATCATAATTATGATTTGTATTGGCTTAATGTTATTGATATAAGTAAAAATACAAGTCTTTCTAGAATGATGAGAAGCATTACTATTATGGGAAGAAAAGAGGGAGGAAGTGTGGATTTTGCTAAATTAATTTACCCTCCAATGCAGGTTGCAGATATATTTATTCAGGGCCTGAGTATGCCTCATGCAGGAATTGACCAAAGAAAGGCACAAGTGATTGCAAGAGATGTTGCAATGAAATTATCTTTTAGTCCTATTTTAAATAGTGATGGAGATCAGATTAAACCAACTGCAGTACATCATGGTTTGATTATGGGATTAGGCAAACCTCCAAAATGGCCTATTTCTAAGGAAGAATTAAAAGATTTATTATCTGAATTAAAAATGAGCAAGTCTAAACCTGACAGTTGTATTTTTATTCATGATTCTGAAAAGGAAATAAAAAGAAAAATAAAAAAAGCTTTTTGTATGGAAAAAGAAATTAATTATAATCCTATTTTAGATTGGGTTAAAAACCTGGTTTTTCCTATTCAAGGAAAATTTGAGATTAAAAGAGATAATAAGTTTGGAGGAGATGTTAATTATGATTCTTATGGAAAGTTAGAAAAAGATTTTGCTAAAGGAGATTTGCACCCAATGGATTTGAAAAATGCTGTGGTAGAATCTTTAATAAGAATTTTAAAACCTGCTAGAGATCATTTTTCAAAAGGAAAGCCAAAAGAGTATTTAGAGAAATTAGAAAAAATGATTATAACTCGATAAATTCTGTTTTTACTTGTTTTAAAGAAGTTATTGAATAAGATTTGGCAAAATTGTATTTTTTAACTTTTTCTTTAATCCATTCATAATATTCATCAATGTCTTTTGTTCTTAATTTAATAAGAAGCTCGTAATCTCCTGTGCAAATATCAATACTTTCAACTTTATCATCTTTTGCAAGTTCTTTTGCTATTTTTTCAGGATCTCCATAATCTTCTCCTGAAAGGTTAACGAGGACGTAGGTACAATGCCCTTCACCTATTTTTTTATAATCAAAAATAGCTTTATATGCTTTAATTACCCCTTCTTTTTCTAATATTTTTATGTTATAGTGGAGAGTTGTTGAAGGTTGTTTTAAGTTTTTTGCAAGACGTGCTATTTGTGGTGTGCAAAATCCTTGTTTAAAAAGTTTT
>CAZQKV010000117.1:0-3195 GCA_964593995.1 Candidatus Woesearchaeota archaeon | reverse complement strand
ACTATCTTGCCTGATTTAGATAATGGTTTTTCTAGTTGGGGGAGGCATTGGGTTTTCAAGCCATTACAATTTTTTGTTAAGCATAGGGGAATGATTCATAGTTTTACTGCTGCTGTTGTGTTGTCATTAATTTTAGCTTATTTTCTACCTATTGCAAGTTTAGGATTTTTTATAGGATATTCGATTCATTTAATAATAGATAGTTTTACAAAAGAAGGAGTTCAACCCTTTTGGCCATTTAAGTCAAGAAGCAGGGGATTTATTAGAACAGGCGGGAAAGTTGAAGAGAGTTTGTTTTTTTCATTAATCTTAGTTGATTTAATAGTTTTCTTTTTGGTTTTTATATTTAATAATGTTTGATATAAGGTATTTTTAAAAATATATAACCTTTTTAGATAATACTTATAAAGAAATTTGTTATATGATTATTATGATTAAAGAAAAGAAAATTAGAAAGGGTTCTAAAAGAAATGGAGAAAAGGAATTAAAAATTTCTGATTTGCCTGGGATAGGTCCTGCTGCAGTTGAAAAATTAGAATCTGCAGGAATTTTTGATTTAATGGGTGTTGCAGTTCTTGGCCCAAAAGAATTAGCAGAAATGGCAGGGTTAGGAGAGGCTGCTGCTAGAAAAGCTATACAAGCTTCTAGAAAAATGATGAATTTGGGATTTCAAGATGGATTAGAGTTTGCTGCAAAAAGAGAAGAGATTTTTCGTATTACAACTGGAAGTAAGGAGTTTGATAATCTTCTTGGGGGTAGAGGCATTGAAACAAAAGCTATCACAGAAGCTTTTGGTTCTTATGGATCTGGAAAAACGCAGCTAGGTTTAAGCCTAGCTGTTAATTGCCAATTACCTATTGAGGCAGGGGGTGCAGAAGGAAAAGCAGTTTATATTGATACAGAAGGAACCTTTAGGCCTGAAAGAATAAGGCAGATAGCAGAAGCTAAAGGAGCAAATCCGGAAAATGTTTTAAAAAATATTTTAGTTGCGAGGGCATTTAATTCTGATCACCAGATGCTATTAGTTGATAAGATTGCAGAATTAATTAAAAATGGAGAGAAAGTAAGAGTGGTTATTGTTGATTCGTTAACTGCGCATTTTAGAGCGGAATTTGCAGGAAGAGGCCAGTTAGCAGATAGGCAACAGAAGTTAAATAGATATTTGCATAATTTAATGAAAATGGCTGAGCAATTTAATCTTGCAGTTTATGTTACTAATCAGGTTATGGCTAATCCTGCAATGATGTTTGGAGATCCTACAACTGCAATTGGTGGAAATATTGTAGGACATGCCTCAACTTTTAGAATTTATATTAGGAGAGGCAAGAAAGGAAGCAGGGTTGCTAAATTAATAGATAGTCCTAATTTGCCAGATAATGAGTGTATTTTTTATGTTACTAGTAAGGGAATTGATGATGAGGAAAGTTGATTTTTTTGAAAAGAAATGTTTATAAATTATTTATTCTTTTAGAGAATATTAAAAAAGAGCTGTGAAAATGAATAAAAAAGCAGAGGTTACAGTGAAAGTTATTGCGATGTTATTCTTATTTGTGTGTGTTTTAGTTTTATCTTTTGTTGTAGCAGACTATGTTGTAACAACTTCTGGCGGAGGGACTAGTTTTAGTGTTAATGAATCTGTTTATAGTATTTATAATATAAGTGTAAATAATTCTGATGTTACTTCAAATATTACTCAGCTTAATATAACAATTCCCTCTCAACTTAGTTTTGTTGCAGATTCAAATGGAACTAGTGTTGATGTTTGTAATTTTACTAATTCAAGCACCCTTTTACAATGGGAAAATTCTATATTATTTTTAATTAATAATAGTGAAATTCATTATTTTTGGTTTAATGCAAGTTCTTCTACTCCTGGAAATTATAATATAACTGTTAGCACATTAAATGTGACTGGAGTAGTTTCTTCAACAAATTTAACTCTTGAGATTAATGATACCACTGCTCCTTCTTCTGTTGAATTTGATTCAAGTTCAACAACTTCTGATAATCATTCACAAACATGGATTTTTATTAATATGACTGCAATAGATAATGTTGGTATTGATACTCTTGTAGCTAGGTTGTATAATTCATCACAAGTTGAAATAAATTCAACTTCAGGAAGTTCTCCTGTTAGTATGAATGTCACTGGATTAAATGATGGTAATTATTATGTTAATGCAACTGCAAATGATAGTGCAGGAAACATAAATAATTCAGTAACTAGGGTTATAACTCTTGGTAATGCTCCAACGATGGTTATTATTGAACCTTCTGATAATGCTAGTTTGTCACAAACTTATCTTTTTATTAATGTAACTGCTGTTGATTCAAATGATGGGGTTGATAATATTTCATTGAGATTATATAATTTAAGCAATGCTCAAATAAACTATACTTCAAATGATATTTCTCCTCTTAACATGAATGTTACTGGTTTGCCTGAAGGAATTTATTATATTAATGCGACTGCAAATGATACTCTTGGAAATGAGGATTCAACAAGCACAATTTCAATAAAATTAGACACTAGCGACCCTAATATTACTTTTTCATGTGATGAGACTGATGTTGAGATAGATGATGAAATAACTTGTTCATGCAATGCTTCTGATACTATTTCAGGAGTCAATACTCTTTCTTATATTGTAAATCCAGATACTTCTGAAGAGGGAGACTTTACTACTGCTTGTGCTGTTCGTGATTTTGCAGGAAATATTCATACTTTAAATATAAGTTATGAAGTTGCTGATGGGAGCTCTTCTAGTAGTAGTTCTTCATCAACAACTACTTATTGGAAGTTGAGTTATATTCCTAGTGAGGCGGAATTTGTAAAAGGATATAGTAAAAAATTAGCTGTGAAAAATAGAATTAGAGTAACTGTTAATGGTTCTGAGCATAGTGTCGGGGTTGTTTATTTAACTTCAACAACAGCAACAATTAATATTACTAGTGATTCTCAGCAAGCTTCTTTTTCTATAGGTGATGAAAAACTGTTTGAAATAAATAATGATACTTATTATGATGTTTATGTTAAGCTTAATTCAATTGAGAGTGATAAGGCAAATGTGACTGTAAAATATGTCCATGAATTAATTCCAGATACTATTGTTGGAGATGGTAATCTAAGTATAGGAGATTTAAACAATACTGGAAACAGTACTGGAAATGAAACTGGGGATGGTTCTGATGATG
>CAZQKV010000116.1:0-3241 GCA_964593995.1 Candidatus Woesearchaeota archaeon | reverse complement strand
GCCTCCGTGCGACAATGGTACTCGAGCTGGCTTGAGACCAGTGCCCTTTGGGCTTCCCGGTTCGATTCCGGGCGGGGGCGTTGATATTATCCTATATCTTTTTTGAATATAACAAAAGTAAGATTATTTTTTATCTCATAAAGATTTATAATATTATTGTGATTGTCCTGCTAATGAGACTAAAAGGAATCTTTTTAACTTTGACAAATAAATGCAATCTTTGTTGTAAATACTGCTATCAAAACTCTTCTCCTGAAGTTGATACAACAGGAGAATTAGAATTAAAAGATTGGAAAAGATTATTAACTGAATTAAAAGAATTTAAAATTAAAAAAATAAATCTTATTGGAGGTGAGCCTTTTTTATATGAAGATTTGTGGAATCTTTTAAAAAGCATAGATAGAAAAATTAAAATAAGAATTTTTACTAATGGTCTTCTGCTTGATGATAAAAAAATTAAAAAATTAAAAAAGCTGAACATAACTCTTTCTTTTAATTTAAATAGTTCTCAAGAAAAAATCCATGATTTCTATCAAACTAAAGGTAATTGGGGAAAAATTATTGAGAACATAAAAAAATCACGAGAAATTGATTTCGAAATCTCGTCTCCTTTAACAAAAAAGAATTATAAAAAGATAAAGAAATTTGTAGCTTTCTGTAAAGAACTAGGAGCTAAGAAAATAAGATTTGTTCCATTACTCATAAATAAAAAAATGATGGGGGATGTTTTATCAAATAAAGAAATATATAGTTTTAAAAAAAATATTAAAAATTTTAAAAGTATAGAAGTAACTTTAGGATGTAAAAAATGTGAGGGAGGTTATAGTTATTTGACTATACAGCCAAATGGGGAAGTAACTCCTTGTTCAAGAAAAAAGAACTTTATTTTAGGCAATATTAAAGAAGACTCTATAAAAAATATATTAAAAAAATCACAAAAAATTAAATTTAAAAAATGTAATTAGAGCATAATTGTAAAAAATAAACTTGCAATAACCACCAAATAGCAGTCAACTTTTAAAAAACCTAAATCCTTTAATTTGTTGATAAAATAAACAAAAGTCACAGCGTGTGACTTTTCCTGTACACAAGGCGGGGGCGCCTTACCTTTCTGTGTATATAATCACAACAACACTTAACAATTTAAAAAATCACACAGAACTTAAAGAATTATTTTTTTGAGATTTTATTTTGACGAGCCTTTCTTCTCTGGGCTCTTTTACTTCTTGCTTTAGCTCTTCTTCCTGTTTTCTTTTGAGGCATTTTTATTGAAATATAAAATCCTCAAATTAACAAGCTATTTAAACATTTTCTATCAAATCACTTTTTTGCGATTGCCCACAATAAGATAATTTTATATATTCTCAATAATTTAAAAAATTATTAAAAGAGGTTTTAATGGAATCAAGAGAAGGAGATTTTGCAGATTCAGGACCAGTTAAAACTGGAAAAACACATTATGGTATTTATATAACTATGGGGATTCTTGGCCTAATTATTTTAGGGGGTATGGGTTTCTTAATTTTCTCTATATTTCTTGATGTTTCTGTTGATATAGCTGAAAATAAAATAATCAGGGGAATTGATGTTGAACTTTTAAAAGGTGAAGAAATAAGTTTTATGATGGATGGTGAGAAAGGTTTGATGAAATTTGTTGAATTAGAAGGCAATAAAACCAATTTAAAAATTAATAATAAAAGTTTTAATCTTATTTTGTTTGAAGAAACATTTCTTGATCTAGATGCTGATGGTGAATTTGACTTAAATATAACAGTTAATGAAATATCTAATGAGAGTGTTAATATTTTTATTAAGAAGATAAAGCCTTTAGAGGGGGTTACTCTTTGTGTTGAAAACTGGTCTTGCACTACTTGGACTGAGTGTTCTGAAAGTAATCAGGAAAGAAATTGCACTGACTTAAATAATTGTAGTACTGATAAAAAAAAGCCAGTGATTTCTAGAAATTGCACTGAAAATTGTATTGAATATTACAGGTATTTATGCAATGAGACACTTAATCAGGTAATTTGGTATAATAGTTGTGGAAAGTTTAGTGCTATTAAAGATGATTGTGATGATGATGAGTGGTGTGATTTTGATAAGTGTGTTTTAAGAAGTTGTGAAAATAGGAGTGGTGAAGTATGTGATGATTACTTAATATGTAATGAAGAAGTGCAAGAAACTTCTGATACTGATTTTTGTTGTTTAGGAAATTGCAAGACTAGATTATGCTCAAGCTCAGAAGCTAAATCAGTTGCTGATGATTATTTAAATTATAATTTAGAATCAGATTATGACTCATTTAAAGAAGTTATAAATATTGATTGTGATAAAAACCGTGCTGAGTGCAGAGATTTATTTGAAGATTCTGAAGAGCTTTTAATAATTACTTCATTTACTTATGATCAAACAACAACTTCCAATGACAACGAAACTAATATTGTATATTATGATGCAGATGCCAACGGCACTGCTTATGAAATTAAAATTTACACAACAGAAAATTATATTTTAGGTGATTGCAGAGTAGATTCTCATTCTTTAAATGCTGTGTGAATTAGGCTGGGTTAGGAAAAAGAAATAATTATTTCTTAGCAATTTTCCATAATAACTTAAAATAACTTTTATAACTTTGAGCAAGGTTTTTGCTTTTTATTAAAATTATTAAAACAGGATCTTCTTGAATAAATATTGCTGTTTTATCTCCATAAACAAGGGTTGCTGCAGGAGATTGATATTCTTTTGAAACATATTTTACTTCATTCATATACCATGTGGGGGCAGGAGTTCCTTTTGTACAAATCATTTTTGCCTTAATATTATATTTTTTTCTTTTGTTTGCCCATTGTTGTGTATAAATATTTAAACTCCTTTTATCTTCAAATCTTCCTTGAATTCCAAATTCAATAAAATCTTCCTTGGTTTCTATTATATCATTCATAATTGTTTTAGTTCCTTTACCCCCTATAAAGATTTGCGCAAGAGTGTGGGTTTTTGCTTCTTGTCTAATTGAATTAAGTTTTGTTATTACTTGTTTTGCTAGTTTTTGCTTTTCTTTTGCTTGATTTGCTTCTTCAGAAGCAATATCTAAGAATTTAGAAGGTTTGACTGCAGAATAATGTTTTACTTTATTTTGAATTATAAAACTTGTAACTCCTTTTTCTATTAATCTATCCAAAACATCATATACTGTCGTCCTATGTAATTGTGTTTTTTTAATTATATCTGCTGCAGGAGAAGA
>CAZQKV010000115.1:0-3247 GCA_964593995.1 Candidatus Woesearchaeota archaeon | reverse complement strand
CTAATCCCCTTGTTGCTTCTGTTAAAATTCCTTTTGCCATCTGTCTTTCTAAACCTCTAAAAGCCACACTTGTTCCTATCCCTGATTCCAATGCCCCAGAACCAAATGTTAATGCTTTCCTAGTTATAGTTGGTTCTGTTACTGATGAAAACATTTTAAGGCCACCTCTAGAAGCAAGTAAAGTTCCAGCAGTAACTGGTGCAAAAGTTAACCCTCCAACAATTAAAGGATATTCTACAAGTGGAAGAATCTTTTGCTTTCCATATTTTTTAACTTGCTGTGATTCTGCAATTCCTCTTATGTTAAGAAACTCCTCTTGTTTTTTTCCAAAACTTGTTTGTGCTTCAATCTCTAATCCTTTTCTAAATTCTTCCTGCATTTTTTCTGCTTGTTCTAATGTTAATCCTCCAGAATATATTTCTTTCTGCAACCTTTCTGTTTCTTTTCCTAGTTTTCCTGTTGCCATAGAAATTTCTCCTTTTGCAATATCTTGAATAACAAGTTCTACTGGTTTGCCTAAATTTCCAATCTGTGCCCATTGTTTAGAAATTTCTCCAATTGTTAAATCTGGCCTGTACATTTCTTTTTGATATTTTATTTCAGTTCCAAAACCATAAAGTTCTTCTGGTGATTTTATCTTAGTTCCAGAAATATCCCTAAGAACTGCACTAGCCCCAAGGTCAGAAGTTAAATCTTCTCCTGTCCTAATATTAAATAAAGTTCTAAATTCTTTTCCAGCTTCTTTCCATAAACTTTCAAAAGCCCCAACCTTTACACCAAGTTCTTCACTTGGAGGAATCCTAAAAGGTTTAAATGATGATATCACTGATCCCTTTATCATTTTAGTTGGAGAAGGCATAGGCCCAACAAATTCTTTTCCAAAAGGAACTGCTGTTAATGTAACCCCCATTGCTCTAGGATCACCTCTTGCAATCTGTCCTCTGCCCAAACTTGCTAATCTGTATTTAAAACTTGCTTGTGATTCTGTAACTCCTTTTGTTAATCTACCAGCTTGTAAACCAGCTTGTGCTTGTTGTTCATAAGAAGCACCTTTATAATCTCCTGGAGAAATCCTTTTTGGTTGTGCAGAAGAAGTTGGAGTTGGTTGTATTGAAGGGGTTGGTTCTTCTTCTAATATTATTTCTTCTTTTGAAATTTGTTTTGGTTCTTTAGTTATTTTATATCCTCCACTTGAAGGAGCATATTTTCCACCACCAATACTTTTAAATCCTTTTTCTTCAGGAATATAATAAGTTCCAGGCATATCAAAAGGAGTTCCTGGAGGTTTTCCAAAAAATATTTCTTGCACCATCTTAATCCCCTTATAAATTTTAAAGTGTATTAACTTTATATACTTTTCTTTTTAGGAACATTTATATAATTCAATTGTTATACAAAATTAATGAAAGAAAAAAAGTTGTATAACAAAACAAATCAACAAACTAATCAACCAATTACTGATTTTGATATATTAGATGTGGAAGATTATAGAAGTGAAGATAATGTTTTTTCTCATCAAGCATTAGTTATGAGAGCAATGAATAAATGTATTGAATTAGGAAGCAAAGAATTAATTGAAGGATTTTATGATGAAAGCCAGAAAAGCAACAAAGGAGTTTCAGTAGTAATTTATAAAGAAGATACAAGAAGAGCATTTATAGAAGCTGTCAAAACAGTTGATATGATTATGGTTTGTGATTATGATGAAGATGCTGTAAAGAATATATTAAACTTAACAGAAGACTTAAAAATAACAAAAAAAGAATTATTAAAAAAACAAAAAGATTTCTGGGAAAATTTAGATTATAAAGAAAAAGAATTTATGTTAAGAGAATTAAAATATCCTCCACCAGAAGATTTCTTTCATTCTCAGCTTCATTATTGGAATTTATTTATAGATGCAGAATTAGAAACTTACAGAAATGTTTTTAAAGAACTCTCTCTTTTAACTAGAAGAATTAATTTTTATGAACAAGAAATGGTAATAGCATAATGAAATTATTTAAACAAGAATCAGCATTTCAACGAGGAGAATTTTTAGATAAATGGTTTAGAAGAAGAACAATTAAAAATAATAAAAATGTAATTCTTGTTTTTACTGGTTCAACTGGTTCTGGAAAAACATATAATTCTTTAAGTGCAGGAGAAGATTGGTACAAGTTTCAATTTAATTCTTTATTTCCAATAGAAAATGTTTGTTTCAGTTTGGGTTCTCTTATGAAAAGAATTGTAGAATTAAGAGATACAAAAAAATTAAAGAAAGGAACTTTATTTATTTTAGAAGAAGCTGGTGCAAATTTTGGAAGTCTAGATTTTCAAAATAAAATATCTAAAATGTTTTCTTATATTTTACAATCATTTAGAAGTATGAATTTAATATTATTAATGACAGTTCCAGTTTTAACAATGATTAATAAACAAGCAAGACAATTAATTCATGCAAATTTTATCACAGCAGGAATTGATTATGATAATAATATAGGAAGAGTGAAACCTCTCTTCCATCAACTCAATCAACAGACAGGAAAAGATTATTGGAAGTATCCACGAGTAGTTGTTAACGGAAGAATGATTAAAATTGAAAGATTAGAGTTTCCTTTGCCTTCTGAATCACTTTTAGTTGCTTATGAAAGAAAGAAAGATACTTTTGTTTATGATTTAAGTGCAGAATTTATTATTGAGTTCAATAAACAGGAAAGAGATAAAATGATAAAGGATGCACGAGGAGAATTAACTGGTAGAAGAAAAAGAATTTATGATATGCACATGCAGGGATTGTTTCAAAGAGAAATTGCAGAAAAGGAAGGCATAGCACAAACAACTGTGCATGGAATTTTGAAAACAATCAGAAAATTAGGGTATAGTTTGGATAGAATGGAAAATCCTTAGTAAAATAGAATTTATAGGGTATAAACCCTTTCCAGTGTCATCATCAATACAATCTTACACTAGATCCTCTTACAAAGATAGATAAAAATGGACAAAGAAAAACTAAAATCAGCAATTTTGATTGTTGTAGTTATTATATTAGGGTTGTTTGCCATGAATTTAATTTTGAAACTCTATTATAATATAGATACTGCATCAAACCCATGCGAAATTTGTTTTAAAATAAATCCAGAATTAGAATGCAGGACTATACCTTCTTTTGCAAATAGTTCAACAACAAAAATAATAAATAATATAAACTTGTCTGGATTTAATTACCCTTAGCAAGACCCAATAGTTCAGAAAGACCTTCTATTAT
>CAZQKV010000114.1:0-3248 GCA_964593995.1 Candidatus Woesearchaeota archaeon | reverse complement strand
AAAGATTATTTCAGTTCCAGTATCTTTTTTATCACATTTTCCAATTACTTTGACTATACGCAAAGGATCCCCTATCTTATATTCTTGCATATGTATTTTTCCATCTCTTCTAACAAATGCCTTAAGTTTAATAGAAAGGGCATTGACACAACTTACACCAACTCCGTGCAAACCCCCTGAAACTTCATAAGCATGTTTTTCAAATTTTCCTCCTGCATGTAATTTAGTAAGGGCAATCTCCATTGCAGATTTTTTATATTTTGGATGAATTCCAACAGGAATTCCCCTCCCATTGTCCTTAACAGCAACACTCCCATCTTTATTTATTGTAACCTCAATAATAGTGCAAAATCCTGCCATGCATTCATCAATAGAATTATCAACAACCTCATAAACTAAATGATGCAAACCATCTTTGCCAGTACTACCTATGAACATTGCGGGCCTTTTTCGAACTGCTTCAAGGCCTTCTAATACTTTGATAGTTTCTGCTTTATATGATGTTTTATCTGGCATTTTTGTGAAATTCAAATCAGACAGACAAGGCTAAATTCCAACAATTTTTTGTTAAATTTCTAACCAAAAGTCAGCCTAGCTCCTTTTAAATTTAAGGTGATTACCTTTATAAACTTTACTATTAAAAAATCAGTTTTGTCGTCGAGAAAACTAAAAATTTTCAAAAAAATACAAATTTAAGTTTGATATTGTTTTATTTATTAAATCTCATTATTCCTATATTATTAACTCCCATATTGCTCATTTTCTGCTTCACTTTTCTTAAGTTTTCTAATATATCTCCCTCTTTTAATAGAATAATAAATCACCCCAATCATTAATGCAACTACAACAGAAACTAGTAGGTACTCATTAACTAAATAAGATTTTTTAAATATACTCTTAGGAACTGCAGCAGGACCTTGTGAAATAAATTCCTTACATGCATCAATTGCTTGCTGTGCTTTTATTTTTGCATTTTCTAAATCCCCGATTGCAAAATATTTTCTTGCTTCATTTAAAATTTCTGTTATCTCTGCGCATTCAGGATTTTTTACAAGAAATTGCTCTGTAAAAATTAAAAGATCTTCAATTTCTGTTGTATTTAGTTCTTCTAATTTAATATCAATTTCAGCCCAATCATGATAAATAGGAGCTTCTGAATTTGCATCAATAATTATTTGATAATTTCCTGCCTCAGTTGTGTTTATAAAAGCAATCAAAGTTGTGTTATAAGATTCTCCTCGTCTAAGCAAAGGAAAAAAAGGTTGATTAATTGTAGTTTTTATCTTATTACTCAAACTCCCATCTTTAAATGCCCTGCTTGTTAAAGTTATTCTTGAAAAATCTCTCTCACCAGTGTTTTCTAATTTAATAGGAATTTCAATTCTTTCATAATAAAAAACACTTACTTGTCCAGGTGCAATTATTTTAAAAGAAACAGGAAGAGTAACACTCCCAGTATTCCCTCCAGGAGTAGGCTCTGGCTCAGGCTCCTCTGTTATGTTTATTTCAATACTGAAATTATTACTAATTACAGTTCTTAAAACTTGAGAAGCATTAGATTCATTATATTCATAAGCAGTAATTCTGTAAGTTGCAGAACCCACAACACTTGCACTAAAATTAATAGTAGGAGTTTTCCCATCAACCCAATTTGAAATACTCACAGATATCACCCCCCCAGTTGAATTAAATTCAGTATAAGTAAAATTAATACTCTGATTATGCAGAACATCATAAGCATCTATATCATCAAAATAATCTGATAACTGGAGCCTAACATAAGAGTTTCCTGAATCTTTTTTATCTCCACCCCCAATATTACTTAAAAATTGCAGAGGATAATTTGTATGGTTTATGCTTACATTCCAGGTTTGGGAATCATTTAAAGATGGATAATATCTATTTATTACATTTAATGTTAAATTACTTGAATTTGTTTCATCTGTAAAATTTGGAGTAAATTGCCATATAAAATCTGTTCCATTGCCATAACCAGTTGAATTATATTTTAAAACCCCATCAATATAAATATTGTAAATAAGATCATCATCTGCACTATGGTTTGCATTAAAAGTTAGATTTGAGGTTTGGTTTTCTGCTAAACTAAACTCAGAAGTGTTTGCAGGAGAATTAATTACAGGGCCATCATAAATAAAGACCCAGAACTGTTTTGAGTCAGTCATATTAGTTGAATCATTCACACTCATATTTATATGATATCCTCCAGCCTGGCTAGAATTAAAAGTAACATTAATCTGGCCAGTTGATAAATTGAATGAGGTTGAATTTAAAAAGCCAGGAGTTTTCCCATCATTTAAAAATTCATAAAAAAATGTAAAATTATTATTCCCGCTTTCATTTGAAAAACCATCTTCTACATCTGTTGCATTGATTCTGTAAGCAAAAGTATCATTAATAAGAAAGGTCTGGTTTGGAACACTATCTAAAACAGGATAATGATTTATTTCAATTATTGTAATATTAAACTCTAAAAAATAGTAAGTGTTTTCTGAATCTGTGATATTTATTGTTATATTATAATTACCAACACTAGACTTGTTTGGAATAAAACTAGCTAAATACATTGTTCTGTTTGGAAAAGAACCTGAAGGAAAAGAAAAGTCTTGAGTAAAATTAAACAAACTTGAATTTGTCCCGCTAATTGTTAAATTAATTGAAGGGGTTTCATTATAAAGAGACTTATTTCTTATTCTAATTTCCTCATCTTCAATCCAGAGAGTTATATTGGTCTGATTATCCTCATAAATACTAAGGTTTCCAGAAGGACTTTTCCATGCATAAATTGGTGAATTTATATTAGTAATATTAAAAGTAAAAACAGTACTATTAGCCAACCCTAATATATCTGTTGCCCTAACTGTTACATTATAAATCCCAATATCTTCTTTATAAGGTGTGAAATTAATCATGCCATCTGGCTCAACATTAAAATAAACCATATTATTAGTAGTATTACTAAAAGTTAGATTGTCCCCTACATCATTATCCCAAAAATAACCATCACTAAGATTAAGAGTGAAAACTGCAGTATTTTCAAAACTTGAGTTAACTGTTAAATTAAAATTATAATTTTTTGAAACATTCCAAAGCGGGAAAGTATTATTAACAATTGATAAGTTAAATAACTGAAAATCAAAACCCCCTTCTTCATCAACTACACTAATATTAATTGTATAATTTCCAGCCTCGCTTGAATTTGGAGTAAACTCTATTTTTGCAGTTGTTTT
>CAZQKV010000113.1:0-3256 GCA_964593995.1 Candidatus Woesearchaeota archaeon | reverse complement strand
TAATTGATTGATTAAAGTAAAACCTGTTTTTAGAATTATTTATTAGACACGCTCAACTCCTCATAACATTTAAATACCTCCACTAATTCTTATGATAATAAAAAGGTGATAAACTTTCTTAGAAAGACAAGTTTAATCAAAGCAAACCTTTCAAAAAGGTTTGAACCAAAGGATAGAACTTTTCTGAGAAAAGTTAAATCAAAAGCATAAGATGAGACTTAATATTTTAATTGGCGGTGAAGCTGGGCAAGGGATTAATAAGATTTCTGAAATAGTCAGCACTGTTATGAATTATTATGGTTATTATACTTTTAATTACCGAGATTATCCTAGTTTAGTGAGGGGAGGGCATAATTTTAATATCTTATGCATATCAGATACAAAAGTTGCAAGTTATGAATCTGTGTTAGATGGAATTGTTGCTATGGATGAACTAACTATTAAACTTCACAAATCACAATTAAAAAAAGATGGTTTTGTTATTCCTGTAAAAGGTTTTGAAAACTTAGGGAGAAATATAAATGTTGCCCAATCTGGAGCTTTGTTAAAAGTCTTGGGATTAGGCAAGCAAGCTCTAATAGATGAAGTTAATAATCAGTTTCATAATGAAGAATCTAATAAAGCTGCTGAACTTGGCTATAATAGCCAGGAAAACAAGTATAATTTAGAAGAACTAAGCAATGCAATCAGCAAAATAACTGGAAACCAAGGCATTGCAAAAGGTGCTATTAATTCTGGAATAAATATGTATCTTGCTTATCCAATGACTCCTTCAACAGGAGTTTTGCATGAATTAGGAAGCTCTCAAGAAAAACACGGGCATATGGTCTTTCAAGCAGAAAATGAGATTGCTGTTGTTAATTCTGCATTAGGTGCAAGTTTTGCAGGTGCTAAGACAATGATTGGAACCAGCGGAGGAGGCTATGATTTGATGACAGAAGGATTAAGCTTGCAAGGAATGTCTGAAATACCATTAGTTGTTTATCTTGCATCACGTCCTGGACCAGCAACAGGGGTCCCAACTTATACTATGCAAGGAGATCTAGATGTTGCACTAAGGTCTGGACATGGGGAATTTCCAAGAGTTGTTATTGCCCCAGGAGATGCAATTGAAGCTATAGAAAAAACAAATGAAGCTTTTTATTTAGCTGAAAAATTTGGAACTTTAGCAATACTTTTAGGAGACAAGCACTTGGCTGAATCTGAATTTTCTTTTAGTGAACAGCCTAATAATCCAATAAAATTTAAAGTAAGAAGAAAAGTTCCTGGAGAAGCTATTGTTAAAGCAAGCAGTTATGAGCATGATAAATATGGAAATACAACAGAAGATGCAAATATTGCCTGTGAAAATGGGATAAAAAGATTAGAAAAATATGCAAAAATCAAGCAAGAGTGCAAGAATTTTGAGATGATTAAAATCCATGGAAATCCTGATTCAAAAAACCTAATCATTGGCTGGGGATCAACAAAAGGAGCAATTTTAGATGCAATTGACGGGCTTGATTATAAATTCTTGCAGATTTTGTATGCAAAACCTTTGTCAGATGATATTAAAGAGCATATTCAAAATTCAGACAAAGTTATTTTAGTTGAAAACAATCTTACAGGGCAGATGGGTTATCTTATTAGGGAAAAAACAGGAATTTCAATTAAAAACAGGATATTAAAGTTTGATGCAAGGCCTTTTACATCAGATAAACTTAGGGAGGAGATTTCAAAGTTTTAATTTCAAAAATTGAATATCTTAAATTAAAATGAGTTGGTTTAAAAAAGAATTTGGAACAAAGCAGCCAATAACATGGTGTCCTGGTTGTCCTAATCACATGACTTTAGAAGCTGTGAAAAAAGCTTTGAAAAAAATTGTCAAAGGCAAGATAAAACAAAAAGATGTTGTTATGGCAACTGGCATTGGGTGTCATCCAAAAATATTTGATTATTTGAATATTGGAGGAATATATGGTTTGCATGGAAGGGTTCTTCCCACTTGCCTGGGGATGAAATTAGGAAACCCTAATCTGATTGTTTTAGGTTTTGCAGGTGATGGAGACACTTATGCAGAAGGAATGGGGCATTTTATTCATGCAGGAAGATATAATTGTGATATGACTCTGTTTGTTTCAGACAACCAGTCATTTTCACTAACTACAGGGCAGCCAACACCAACAACGCAGCAAGGTTATAAAAGCAAGGTAAATCCTTTTGGAGAATTTAATCAACCTTTAAACCCTATTAAACTTGCACTTGCATCAGGAGTGAGTTTTGTTGCAAGAGTTAATGCAAGGGACATTCAACATACTGCAGAAATTCTTGAAAAAGCAATCAAGCACAAAGGATTTTCATTTATTGAAATTATTCAAGACTGCTTAATTTTTAATAAAGACATTAATAATAAAGATAATTTAATGTATAAAATCAAGGATAATGATGATAAGAAAAAAGCTGAGGCTCTTGCTGACCAGTGGAACTATAATACTAAAGAAGGTAAGATACCAATTGGAGTTATTTACAAAATAGAAAAACCAATTCTTTCAGATGAATGGCCTCAATTAATTAAGTTAAAAGAGAAAAGTATTGGGTGGAAGGGTTTATAATTAAAATTAATTTTATAAAAATAACTAATAATATAATCGTTTCTTAACAAGGTCCAGGGCAAGGATATCCTCCTGTTTCATAAGTCCAAGAACCACCTGCTCCGCATACTGCCACATCATTTCCTCCCGAAGTATAACAATAGGCTGTTGGGTTGCATGTAGCTCCTGTTGAATATGTTGATCCGCCCCATGTACATATTGCGCTAGTAGGAAGATTTACACAAGCAACTGTGCCATCTGAATTTATAACCCTAATTGCTTGGCTAGTTGTACAAGTTCCTGATACTCTTCTTTGCAAATAAGCTGTGTTTGATGAAATTGTGCCAGTTGAAATTATAGGATTAGGATTTAAAGTAATGCCGCTTCCAGAAGAAATACTAGTTATTCCACTGCTTCCACTAAAATCTCCATCATCAATAGCTTGCTGCAATGTTTTTTCTACTCCTCCAATATTAACCATTGTTTCTCCAGCATCATGCCCGTGCACAGAAGGATTTCCTGAATTATAAGCTATGACAAACCCTACTCCAATTAAAAAAACCATAATTGCTGATATTAACCATAAATCTTTTTTCTGAATATTCAGATTAATACTTACCATTTTCCTCTTTTTATAAACCGCTTTTTTATAAAAATACTAATAAATAAAAGTTTAAAAAACTATC
>CAZQKV010000112.1:0-3268 GCA_964593995.1 Candidatus Woesearchaeota archaeon | reverse complement strand
GGCTCAATTCGACAAGACCGACGTTACAACGAAGCTGTTACAGAGGTATCCAACGCTAAAGCAGCTCGGAGAAATCACGGATATTATTCCCGCCAGACAAAGTAACTACGAAAAATTTTCCCGATTGACTTCAGTTAAGCTCCTCGGCTCAACCGGCAAAAGTGATTTCCTGCAAGCTGAGGACTTTCGTCTATCAATCGACCCGACCGGTCGGAAACTTAAAAGCACGATTTGTCAAATCGTGGATATGGGCGATAGATGGGCATTTTCATTAGGCAGAGGTTATGGTCACGGCGTCGGGATGTGCCAATGCGGCACCCAGGCAATGGCAAGAGAAGGCAAAAAAGCAAAAGAAATAGCAGATTATTATTTAGAGATTTTTAAACAAGATCTTAAAAAACTAAATATTAGTGAGCCTGATGTTTGGTGCAAGGCAACAAAGCATATTAAAGAACAGATTGAATTAATAAAAAAATTAGAAAAAAAAGGTTATACATACAAAACTCAGGATGGAGTTTATTTTAATACAGCAAAATTAAAAGATTATGGAAAGTTAGCAAAATTAAAGATTGAAGAGCTTCAGGCTGGAAAAAGGATTTCTACTGGTGAGAAAAAAAATAAAACAGATTTTGCATTATGGAAACTTTCACAAATTCCTGGAAAAAGACAACAAGAATGGGAGTCTCCTTGGGGTCTTGGTTTTCCTGGATGGCATATAGAATGTTCTGCTATGAGCTCAAGATATTTAGGAGAACAATTTGATATTCATACTGGTGGAGAAGATCATGTTCCTGTTCATCACACAAATGAGATTGCCCAGAGTGAATCTGCATTTGGAAAAAAACCTTGGGTTAAATACTGGATTCACGGGGCATATCTAACATTTAGTGGAGAAAAAATGTCAAAATCAAGTGGGAAAATTGCAACACTTTCTGAATTACAAGAACAAGGATATAAACCAATTCACTACCGTTATTTTATACTTACTGGACATTATAGAAAACAATTAAGTTTTACAAAAGAAAACTTAGATAATGCTAAAAATTCTTATAATCGGCTTAAAAATATAATTTCTGAAATAAAAAATAATAAAAAAGAAGCAAACAAGGAATATATTAAAAAGTTTGAACAAGCTATTGACGATGATCTAAACATGCCAGAAGCATTACAAGTTCTCTGGGAGTTAGTGAGAAATGAAAAAGCAGAAGGCAAAATCAAGACAATTGAAAAAATGGACAAAGTTTTTGGTCTTGATTTGCTAAAGCAAGAAAAAATAGCAATATCAAAAGAAATAAAAGATCTTGCAAAACAAAGAGAAGATGCAAGAAAAGAAAACAATTGGAAACTTGCAGATGAATTAAGAAACAAAATCAAGAATTTAGGCTGGAAAGTTGATGATACAAGTGATGGTGCAAAATTAAAAAAATCATAATAAAAAATAAAAATCCCAAATTTTTTCTTACTCCTTAGTTAGTATTAAGAGCCGAAACATTTATATAGTTATATGAATTACTATTCATATGAACATTATTTCATATATATTACTATAAAATATACAAATTATCTAATTCTGTTTGATTAATTTTAAATTTTCATATTCATCCAATTCCCCGTTTCTGGAGTTCTTACTAGAGGGGTTTAAACACCTGTAAATATGTTTGTACTAAAATTGGAAGAATTGGCAATTGCAATTATATAATTAGAATAGAACACTTTGGAGAGTTTATTGAAGAAATTCAGAAACATGATAAAGAAGCGCATGAAGCTGAAAAGAAGATACATGAAAATGAAAAATATAATAATTCTTTTTTAATTTCTAAAATTATTTAAAGCTTAATGCTTATTTTAAAAAATGACGAGAAAAGAATGCCCTAATAAAAAGGAAAATGAAGAAGATTGCCCGTGTGATGAAACTTGGTGTGAAAGACATGGGGTTTGCTGTGAATGTATTAAGTATCATAAAAAATGCGGGGATAAACCTGCTTGTTTAAGATAATTTAAGATAAATTAGGAGGAAATAAAAATGTGTGCTTCATGCGGATGCAGAAAGAAAAAGCCAAAAAAGAAAAAGAAGAAAAAATAAAAAAGAGTAAAATGCAACAAGAAAAAATTAAATTAATTATATTTGATTTATGGAGAACTCTTGCTCACAGAAAAAGAAATTATAGTTCTCTTGATTTAATGATAAATCATTTTAAACCTAAGATGAGCAGGGAAAAATTTAGGAAAATTTTTGAAAAAAGTGTTCAGGTCAAGAAAAATGAATCTAAAAAAGAAGCTTATACAAATCTTGCAAAAAACATAGGAATTGAACCTAATAAAAAAAATGTTGATTGGTTAATTAAAAGAAGAGATAAAGATGAATCAATTATTGAATTATTTCCTCATACTATTCCTATGTTAAAAAAACTAAAAAAGCAAAAAATTAAAACTGCTTTATTGTCAAATAGTACTCCTTTTTCAGTTCAGCACTTGAAAACAAAAACTAAATTATTAAAGCATATTGATTATCCTTTGTTTTCATTTGATTATAAAAATGTTAAGCCTTCTAGTAAAGGATTTAAGATTTTAATGAAAAAAGCTAAATCTACACCAAAACATACAATAATGATTGGTGATTGCTTAATTGATGATATAAAGAGCGCAAAAAAAGTTGGATTAAATACTATTAGATTTAAAAATTATAAACAATTAAAAAAACAATTAGAAAAATTTGAGATAAGTATTTAAAATAAGATTGATTTTTAAATTAGTTAAAGAAGTGAAAATGCAACCTAAAGAATTTATAAATCTTAAATACAAACCAACATCAAAAGACCTTGTTTGTTTATTTAGAATTGAGCCAAATAAAATAAGTATGAAAGAAGCTGCTGCAACTGTTGCATTAGAAAGCAGTATTGGAACCTGGACAGATATTTATGAAAAAAAATATGTTTGTAAATTAGCCGCAAAAGTTTGTTCTATTAAAGGAAAATATGTAAAAATTGCTTATCCTTGCGAACTTTTTGAAAAAGGAAATGCACCAAATATCTTGTCTTCTATTGCCGGGAATATTTTTGGAATGAAAGCTGTAAATAATTTAAGATTAGAAGATGTAAAATTTCCAAGGGAAATTTTAAAAAGTTTTTTAGGGCCAAAATACGGGATTAATGGAATTAGGAAAATAATGAAAATAAAAAACAGGCCATTAATTGGAACTATTGTGAAACCCAAACTTGGATTAAAAACAAAAGACCATACAGATCTTGCTTATCAAGCTTGGGCAGGA
>CAZQKV010000111.1:0-3272 GCA_964593995.1 Candidatus Woesearchaeota archaeon | reverse complement strand
TGCATTTAACACCTACTTCACCACATAAAGCCTTAATTTTAACATAACCAATCCCATGGTTTGGTTTTATTGTCGCAAAAGGATAACTAGCAATAAGAACATCTGATAAAGTGCATGCTTTAAAAAAAGTACTTTTCCCTGCATTTGGAAGACCTACAAGTCCAATTAACATTTTTCTTTTATCCTATTTAATATATCCTCAACTTGCTTTTTTAAGTTTTCTAAATTAGAATTATTAATAACATGAAAATCAGCTAATTGCATGCACTTATCAACTTGTTGTCCATATTCCGGTTGTGCGCGTCCAGAATCTCTTAAATCATCTTTTACAAAATCTTCCCATGTTTTTGGGTCTTTTTCATTTTTTCTTTGTTCAAGCCTTCCCCACCTAATTATTCGATCAGAATGTACTGCAATTAAAATAAATTTCTTAGTTTTTCTTAATTCTTCAACTTCTCTAGGGTTTCTCAAGCCATCAAAAATATAATTTTTAGATAAATCTATTTTTTCTAAAATTCTTTTTACTAAAGCCCCACCCCCTTCCTTTCTTCTAATTTCATCTCCTAAATTTTGCAGATTTTCTCTTGTAATTAAAATTCCTCTTTTAATAGCCTCTTCCCTAAGAACATCAGAAAAAACAGCAAAAGAAAATTCGAAGTCTTTTAAATCCTCTACAATAAATCCTTTCCCACAACCAATTCTTCCAGTTAAGCCAATTAACATAAAAAATTAAAATAAAGAGAATATAAAAACTTAATTAAAATAAAGAATATAATCAGTCATCTAAATAATCAAAATCCCCAGAGTCAGACTCATCATCTCCGTCTACAGGATCTTCGTCATCGTTGTATTCAAACTCATCCTCCACCATTTTAATTCAATTCCTTAAATTTAATTAAAATTACTTAATTTAATACTTTATAAACCTTTCTTATAAGGTTTAAAAATATTTAGATTTAATATTAAGCTGCAACAGAACCACTGCTTCCATTATTCTCATTATTTTCAACAGAAACATGATTATAACCCGGATTCCATGTAAATCCTTCTGCATGTAATCTATTAGCTTCTTCAAAAGTCATTCCCTCATCTATTAATTGTTTAAGTGTTCTATCAAATTTAATATGGTCTCTTTGTAAAAATGCTTGATTTTTATAATCAAAAAACCAGTGAGAAGTTGCTTTTCCTGTTTCTAAATCAAGATAACCCCCCCATAATCCATCCTGATTCCACCCTTCAAATCCTACTGAACCATCAATTATCCACCAATCAGTTACATAATCTAATCTTTCATTTGGCCATTCTATACGCTTTTTTACACCTAATAAATCAAAAAAATCTCTATATTTTCTTTTTAATCTATAAAATCCATGATCTCTATTTATAATCTTTTTCTTTTCTAAATATTCTAAAATTCTGCTAGCCCCGCAGCTTCCGCCCCCTAATTCCATATAAACAGATTTATTTGAGAATTCAAGATTATACCACTTATTTAAGGTAGTATCAACATTATAAAGGTGAGCTCCTTCTTGTTCATAAATTATTGTAAGAACATCTTCTATATTTTGTTGTAATATTTTTAATCTTCGAAGATTTGGATTTGGAGTCTCAGGCTCCTCATCTTCTTTGTAAAAATTTGAGATTAAACTCTTAAGTTCCTTTATATTAAATAAATTTGAAATTCTAGGACTATTTGAATCTAAAAATCTGGGCATATTTAATACTTTTATTTATATGAACTATAAGAATTATTCATTTATATAGATTTATATATGAGCCTACCAGGATTTGAACCTGGGACCCCTGCCTTTCTTAGCGAAATGCTTAGAAAAAATATTTCTAATGAAACATTTTCTTATAAGAGCAGTGCTCTAACCTGACTGAGCTATAGGCTCGTTTATATTATTTGAATATAAATAATCTTTTTAAATCTTGTTAAAACAGGCTTAAATCAAGATTTCAAAACACTTATAAACCCTGAAATATATAATAAAGTATAAATATGGCAAAAAAGAAAGTGAGAAAGTCAGCAAAGAGGAAAACTAAAACAGTAAAAAAGACAGCTGGACCAAAAAAGCAAGATGATCAAAAGTTATTTGCATTCTTAGCTGTGTTTTTAACAATAATTGGATTTATCATAGCAATATTAATAAGAAAAGATGATAAATATGTAATTTATTATGCAAAACAAGGGCTTGTATTATTTATTGTATTTGTAATTGCTGGAATTTTTGCTAGCATTCCTTTTATTGAATGGGTAGGAACATTACTAATGATAGTTACATTGGTATTATGGGTTATTGGATGGATTAATGCTCTATCTGGAAAAGAAAAGCCCCTTTTCTTAATAAGTGAATTAGCAGATAAAATCAAGTTATAATTACATAATTAACTTAAAAACATTTAATCTAGACAAAAATAATTTTTAAATTCTTTTTCTTTATATATTAATGAAAAAACAATTTATCTAAAATTATTTAAAACATTCAAACAAACATTTAAAAACCAAATTCTTTTAAATTTATTATTACTAACCGCCCCTGTAGTGCAGTGGCCAAGCATCCAGCCCTTTCGAGGCTGTGACCCGGGTTCGAATCCCGGCAGGGGCATAATACCTTCTTGACCAAATGATGAGACTTCTAAGACTTAAAACAAAAGGTTTATATACTTGCTATAACTACTATATAACATGGAGAAAACAACAATACAAATAAATTTAGAAACCCTTGAAAGATTAAAAGCATTAAAGCATTTTGAGCGGCAGTCTTACGATGAACTATTAAATAATATTCTTAGCAATATAGAAGAAGAAGAGCTTAGTGAAGAAGAAATTAACGAAATTCAACAGGGTCTTGAGGATGTTAAAAGAGGTAAATTATATCCTATCGAGTCTGTAGCAAGAGAGTTAGGAATTAGTTTAAAGTAAAATGTTTCTAATAGAAATTACAGAAACAGCTAAAAAATTTCTTAAAAAACTAAATAAAAAAGATGCAGAGATAATTTTAACTAAATTATATTCAATTAGGGATAATCCTTTTAGATTTCTTAAGAGACTTCAGGGAGAAAAACTATGGAGATTGAGAATTGGGGATTATAGAGCAGTTATAGATATTATGATTTCTATGAATAAAATTATTGTTATCAGAATTGGCCATAGAAAAAAGATTTATGACTAATTTTTCTTTTTCCAGCTTTCCCACCTTTCCTTATTTTTATGAGGATCAATCTTCATTCTAGGTCGTGTGTGTCTAGATGGAGGGTATTTAAATAAA
>CAZQKV010000110.1:0-3276 GCA_964593995.1 Candidatus Woesearchaeota archaeon | reverse complement strand
ATATAAATACAAGTACAACATTAATCTGCGGCCAGTTTGGTGCAGGACCTACAGAAGATGAGATGTATTTAGATACTAAATTAGCAGTACCTTTTGATTATGATACATCAAAAGCAGGGACTGCCCAGACAGCAACAATATCTATTAATGCTACAGCTAGTTAGTATTGGTCTTATTAAATAATTATAAGGGAGGATAAATTTACAATATAGAAAAATGGTGAGTGAAAAAGTAGTGGTTGCATTGATTATTATTGCTATAATCTTATCTGTTGTTTCTATAGCTGTGACTGTGTCTACTGTTAATACTAAATTAATTCCAAAAGTACAGCCTTTACAAGGAAATACTGAGGATAGTGATAATGCAAAAGTTAGTATTATCATAGATAAATTGCCAGAGAGCGGATAATATGGAAACTAAAGATATGATTTCAATTTTAGCAGTTATTGCAGTGGCTGTTGCTATAGTAAACCTTTCTATTACATTAACAAAAGTCAGTGATTTTAAAAAAGCTATAACAGGTTTTGCTGCTTCTGAAATAGGTTATGTTAATATTACTATATTAAGTGATGTTAGTATTCAATTAACAAACTCTACTGTTGAGTGGGGCAGAGGAGTTGTTTTAGTTAATGATAGTTATTATAATGCTACTCTTACTACTAATGAAGATGGTGATGCTACTGTAGTTGGTGGAAACTGGTCAATTACTAATGCTCATGGGGTGCATATTGAAAACATTGGAAGTGTTAATGTTAGTTTAAATGCAAGCACAGACAAAACTGCTATTACTATGTTTGGCAGTACATCAAGTACTAATCAATCATATCAATGGAAGTTTACTAATCAAGAAACAAATGCATGTACTGGAAGCAGTATTTCATTAGCTACCTTCCAAAATGTTAATACAAGTACAACATTAATTTGTGGCGAGTTTGGTGCAGGACCTTTAGTAGATGAATTATACTTAGATATTAGATTGGCAGTACCTTTTGATTTTGATACATCAAAAGCAGGAACTGCTCAGACAGCAAAATTGTCTCTTAATGCTACAGCAACTTAATTTTTATTTTTTTATTTTTTTGAAACATTTATAAATCTATTTATATTGTTAAAATAAAATAGGTTATTAAAATGAAACTAGTTAATTTAATCGCATTATTTTCTTTTATTGCAGTAATTATTGTTTTAGTTAATATTTCTACTATTTTTATTAAAATTTCTGAATTTAAAGAAGAATTAAGTGGTTTTGCTTCTTCTGAAGTTGGTTATATTAATATTACTATTGAAACTTTAGTTTCTATAGACTTAAATAGGAGTGTTATCAATTGGAGCAGTGGGGCTGTTGATTTAGCAGAAAATAATGCAACACTTTATACTCAGCAAGATGAAAATGGAACAGTTTTAAGGGGAAATTGGACAGGAGAAAATGCTAAAGCAATAATTGTTGAAAATGTAGGCACTTCTAATGTCAGCTTATATATTATGGCAGACAAGGATGCTAAGGAGTTTTTTGAAAGCTCTACAAATTCAAATCAAGAATATAAATGGAATATCACTAATAAAGAAGTAAATTCATGCACAGGAGGCATTAGCAAAGGAATTTGGAGGGAGGTAAATACTAGTTCTCCTGGAACAGAAATATGCAGCCAATTTGGCTTTTCAACATCACAAAATGAGGTTTATATAGATGTTTTATTAACTGTTCCTCAAGATGCTACAAATATAGGAGAACAATCAGATTTATTAACTATTAGTGCTAATGCTAATTAAATTATAGAAAACTATAAAAAGAAATTTTATTTAAAATGGGTATGAAAGTGAAAAAGAGTTTGATTTTATTTTGTTTTGTTAGTTTGTTTATTATATTTAGTTATTCTAGTGTTTTTGCATTAGGATTAGCTCCTGCTAAAAGAGAAGTTAATTTTGAACCAGGATATAAATTTGCTGTAACTTATATAATTCTTACTAAAGACTCTAATCAAGACTATGAAGTTTATGCAGAGGGATTTTATAAAGATTATGTTAAATTTGATCAAACAATATTTACAGGTTCTGGAAGTGTTACTGCTTATGTTACTCTTCCTGAAAAACCTATAAAATATGGGCCAAATAATCTTTACATAAGAATAAAAGAAATTAATAAAGAGATCAGAGGGGTTTCAACAATATTAGATGTTGGTGCTTTAATTAGAGTTCATGTTCCTTATCCTGGAAAATATGCTGAAATAAGTAAACTTCGAGTACAAAATGTAAATGAGAATGAACCTATTAATCTAGAATTAGTTGTTTCAAGCAGGGGTGATGAAAATATAACTGTTAATCCTTGGTTAGAATTTTATTCTGATAATGAATTAATTGATACTATTGAACTAAGTGAACAATTAATTCCAGCTAAGATGGAGTATATTTATGAGGAAAAAATTGATTCTACTAGCTATCCTTCTGGAATTTACAATATAACTGCTTATGCAGATTATGGTCCTGGAACTGCCAACCGGACAATTCCTTTTAGAATTGGAACTTTATTTGTTGATATTATTAATTATACTGAAGAAGTTGTTGCAGGGAAAATAAATCCTTTCGAAATTGAGATTGAGAGCAAGTGGAATAGTGATATTGATAAAATTTACGCATTAGTTGAATTAAAAAACCAGACTGGAAAAGTATTAGAATTTAAAACACCCCCAACTGATTTAAAAAAATGGGAATCAGACACTTTAAAAGCTTATCTAAATGCTGAAAATCTTAATGTTGGAGAGTATGAAACTGATTTAACTTTATTTTATGAGGATGCAACAACAAAAAAACAAGCCACTATAAAGATTATAAAAGCAAGAGGAAGCTTTTATACTACTACAACCTTTAAAGTTATCATAATAGCCGGAGGAAGTGTTTTGTTAATAATAATCTTATTGATAATTTACTTAATATTTAGAAAAAGATTTAGAAAAAAACAAAAATGAATTTAAAAAAATTATATACAAAAAACAAAAAAAAGATTTTGATTTTTTTAATTATCTTAATAATTGTCTTGTTGATTTTTTTATTTGGTAGTTTTCTTGATTATTATTCGATTCTTGAAAAACAAGAATTAGTTGCTAGTGTTATTATTGGGGATCATTATGGTATTGATGCAAATGGCAGTGCTTTGAAATTCGGCATGATACCTCCTAATGGTGCCACTACCCAAAGACAAATAATTATTGGCAATAGTTATAATCATAATATTAAAGTTCAGGTTTATTCAGAAGGCAATATATCTGGATTATTAGAAAT
>CAZQKV010000109.1:0-3331 GCA_964593995.1 Candidatus Woesearchaeota archaeon | reverse complement strand
GGTTTTGAAATACCAGATTTAAAAAAAATAAAAATAAATGAATCTTATCAAGACCATTTTAGAATTTTAATGCTTCACACAACAATAGATGAGGTTAAAGGAACTCTTCCAATAGAATCTATTTCTTTGCAAGAACTGCCTCCTGCAGATTATTATGCTTTAGGACACATACATGTAGATTTTGAAAAAGAAATAAACGGGAAGCCAGTAGTTTATGGAGGCCCAATTTTTCCTAATAATTTTAAAGAACTTGAAGAATTAAGACAAGGACAATTTTATATAATTTCTGTTGAAGGGTATACAAAGATAATAAAAAAAGAAATAAAAATAAAAGAAATAGAGTTAGTTAACATAGAATTAAATGATGCCTTTATAGGAACTAAGAAAATACTTGAAGAATTAGAAAAAAGAGATTTAGAAGACAAGATTATCTTATTAAAAGTTCACGGAACATTAACTCAAGGAAAAATCTCTGATATAAATTTTATAGAAATTAAAGATTTTTTAGAAAAAGCCTCTGCTTACGCATTTTTAAAAAACACTTCTAAATTAGAGCTTGAAAAACAAGAAATAGAACTTCAATTTCAGCCAAGTGAAATGGAAAAAGTAGAAGAAATTCTTGTTAAAAAATATGAAGAAAGTAATCCCTCTAAATTCAATAAACTAATTTTTCCTTTAATGAATGCATTAAGCATAGAAAAACAAGAAGGAGAAAAAAATTCTATTTTTGAAAATCGCTTATTATCTGAGTTAAGTAGAATACTTGAAATAGAACTAGTATAGATTAAAATTAATTAACAAAATAAGATAGAATGATATTAAAAAAATAATGTAAAATGGCATCAAAAAATAAAATAAGATGATATTAAAAAAACTTGCAATAAAAAATTTAAGAAGTTATGAAAGACAAGAAATAGAATTTCCAAAAGGCTCTATTTTGCTTTCAGGGGACATTGGCACTGGAAAAACAACAATTTTATTAGCAATAGAATTTGCATTATTTGGTTTGCAGCCAAGCCAGAAAGGTTCTTCATTATTAAGGAGCAGGGCAGATTTTGGGTCTGTTAAATTAGAATTTGAAATTGAAGGAAAAAATATTATTTTAGAAAGGACACTAAAAAGAGGAGCTAAATCAGTTTCTCAAGATTATGCATCAATAACAATTGATAATGAAAGGTTTGAAGGTTCTATTACAGAAATTAAATCTAAGGTATTAAAATTACTAAACTACCCCTCTGAATTTGCAAAAAAAACTAATCTCTTGTATAAATTTACAGTTTATACTCCTCAGGAGGAAATGAAGCAGATAATTTTAGAGCCAAGAGACATAAGACTTAATACATTAAGACATGTTTTTGGAATTGATAAATATAAAAGAATAGAAGAAAATACCTCAATTGTTACTTCAAAACTAAGAGAGAAAATCAGAACAAATGAGGGAATGATTTATGATTTGGATATTGACAAGGAAAATCTAAAAAGTAAGCAAGATGAGCTTGCTGAAAAAAAAGAAAATCAAAAAAAAGCAGCAGAAGATTATGAAAATGCAGTTTCTTTAAGAGAAGAAAAAGAATCTGATTTAAAAGAAGTTCAAGAAAAGATAGATGAAAAAAAATCACTTGAAACTGAAAAAGAAAAATCACAAATTTTAATTTCAGAAAAAAAACAGCAAGTAACAAGTCTTAAAAATACAATAAATTCTCTGAACTTGCAAATACAAGAAGCAAGAAAAATTTCTTTTAGTAAAGAAGAATTTAATTTTTTAAATCAAAAAATAGAACTTCAGCAAAGCAGAGAAGAGGAAATGCAAAAAGAATACATACAAATCATAAGCAAAATAAATTCAGAACAATCAAAGAAAAAAGAAACTACTTCATTAAAAAATAAAATATCAAAATTAGAAAAATGTCCTACTTGCCTCCAAGAAGTTTCAGAAGAATATAAAGATAATATTTTTAAAAGAACAGATGAAGAAATGCAAGAGATACAAAGAATACTTAATAACCTTAATTTAAGGAAAAATGAACTTGATGAAAAATTAGAGGTTATTAAGACAAATAAAGAAAATTTTAAAAAAAGAAAATCAGAACTTGAGCTCTTGAAAGTTAAATTAGAAAACCTTAAAGAAAGAGAAAGCAGAATTGATGAATTATTAAATCAAATTGATTATTTAAAAAAAGATTTAGAAATATTAGAAAAGCATGTAACAACAACAGAAAAATCTATTAAGGAATATGAAAAATATGATTCTATTTTTAAGAAAAAAGATGATGAACTAAAAAAAGCAAAAATAAATGAAGATAAATTAGCAATTAAAAAAGCAGAAATCAATAAGGAAATCCAGTTTATACATCAGCAAATAAAAGAAATTAAAGAGGAGATAAATAAAAAGCAAGAAATAAAAAAACAAACAAAAGAAATTAAAGAAGTAGAATACTGGATTTCTGAAAAATATATGGCCTTGCTTTTATTAACTGAAAAACAGGTTATGCTGACTTTAAAAGAAGAATTTTCAAAATTATTTTCAAAGTGGTTTTCAATCCTTGTTTCAGAATCTCTTACAGCAAGTCTTGATGATAATTTTTCTCCAGTAATTGAGCAGCAGGATTATGAATTAGATTATAGTTTCTTGTCTGGTGGAGAAAGAACTGCAATTGCTCTTGCATACCGCCTTGCTCTAAATCAGGTTATTAACTCTTTATTAAGCAAGATAAATACGAAAAATCTTGTAATACTTGACGAACCTACTGATGGATTTTCAGCACAGCAATTAGATAAGATGAGAGATGTTTTAAACCAGTTGAACACAGAACAATTAATATTAGTAAGCCACGAGCCTAAAATAGAAGGTTTTGTTGATAATGTTTTAAGATTAAGAAAAGATTTAGGAATTACAAAAATTGAGAAGTAAGTTTTTAAATCGAAGCAATTAAGTAATATTATGAAAGATAATAATATGAAAATACAGGTTCCTTTTTACAAACAAACAACAAATATGAATTGTGGTCCATTTGTATTAAAAATAGTCTTTTCTTTTTTTAAAAAACAATTTCCAATAGAGCTAATTGAAGAAAAAGTTGGCATAAAATCTGGAAAAGCAGTTTCAACATTAAGGCTTTCTATTGCAGCAGCAGATTTAGGATTTAAAGCAAAAATAATTTCAAAACATATCTATTTTAATGAAGAAAATCTAAAATTAGATTTTGTTAAAAATTACGGGGCTATTAACTTAGAGGTTTCAAAAAAATTAGTTAAAGAAGCTGAAGAAAAAGGAGTTGAATTAAATGAAAAAGAAATTTCCTTAGATGATTTATTAAAATATGCAAATGAC
>CAZQKV010000108.1:0-3418 GCA_964593995.1 Candidatus Woesearchaeota archaeon | reverse complement strand
TATGGCTTTTTTTGTAGTTTCTTGTATTTGAGTTACTGCCGCATCATAATTTTCAACTACAAAAGGAAGTTCCTGGGTTTCTTGATGCGGTTTTAAGAAATATTTTAATTTTATTATACCAGGTCTTTGTGTTTCAAATCTAGAATAAATTTGCTTAGCTCTAGTACAAGCTTCATTGGACATAGCGAAAATTAATCCTGTTTGGATACTATAATTTTGTACAGTTGTTTGTTTTGGATTTCCAATTACCCCTTCAGGCAAATGATTGATTAAATTTTTTCTTTTTAATATTTTAAGTAATCTAACTTCTTCTGCTTGCCTAAGCCCCTTAAGAAAAAACCCGAGATCAGCAATACTTTTACTTTTTCTTATAGAGTCTATATGGGACCTACCACAAAGCTTATTTTGAATAGCAAGATTAAAGTAATCCTCTAGAAACCTCATTGATGTTCTAAATTTACCTGGTTCTAATGTTATAATGACTCCACTTGAATTTATATTTACATTTTTTCCTAAATCTTTTTCAGAAAGATATTTTCTAGCTGTAGCTTCTGCTACTAAACTCCCTGTATTTAATAGATCAACAAACTCAATGTTTGTATATTCATTTTTTGCCATTTTCAATCACTTTGCTTAAAGATTTTTTAAATCTTTATCAGAACTCTTTCCCAGAGGGTAATAATTGCAATATATTTTTATTTTTAAACTTTTTGGTTCTGATTTCTTTAATCTTGTTTTTTATAAGTTTTAGTTTTTTCTGATTCTAATTTTTCATAATAACCTTTAACATGAAATATTTCTCTAAATTCATTAGAAAGCCATCCAAAGAATCTTCCTGTTGAAAAAACTGCTAAAGGAACAAATACCAGGCTTTTATAAAATTGTTCCATATCTATTTCTGGATAAAAGAGATGGGTTATACCAACTCCCGCAAGATAGAGTCCTGTTTGAAAAATTCCTACAGAACCATTATCTACTAATGTTTTTTTTAACCAATGACTTTCTTTTGTTACTTTAAATACTTTTCTTGCAAGGTCTGTGAATCTTGTTTGATAATCTCCAAGGAGCATATTTAAAGGGATTGCAGAACTTCTTGCCATGCAGGACTGGTCTAAATTCAGACCAATTAAATAATCAATTCCCATTCCTACAGGTATGGAATAACAAACTAGTGTAGCTCCATTAACTAACCGTCTTTTCAAGCGACTTCTAAGTTTTTCATTATCTTCCTTATCAGCTAATCTTTCTAAATCCATAAAAATCCAAGATAAGTTTATTTTTTAAAAATTATTGTGATTTTAGAATATTAATATAATAAAGTCTTACATTTGCTTTATCAAAATCTTCTAAATAATCTTCATCTTTTTCAAAATTAGGACTGATTTTTAAAAATTCAAGAATTTTTTTAATTAATTTAGAATATCTCATTTTGTGTTTTTATTTGTTATTTGTTTTTATCTTAGTTTTTTTATAGTTTACTTATTTACCAAAGAAGCCCGATTGTAACATATTTAATATCTTTAAATCTGACTTTTCCATCTGGAAGCTCATTATTATCACCTTTTGTAATAAAATAAACACCATCTTTATCCATACCTTTATCTATTACTCTATGAATTATAAGATATTGACCTTGTTTAAATGTAATTATATCTCCAATATGAATTTCTTCTTCTGATTGAGGAACAATTCTTATACCATTAGTACTTTCATCTAAAAGTGGTTTCATGCTTCCTGTAGGAGCATATCTTCCAATACTTGAATTTGCAATCCAAATAACAATCCTGTCATTATAAATTTCAATCTGGTCCTCTGTTATATAATCAAAAGGAACCTCTTTACTACTATATCCAAAAAACCCAATATTTCTTGAAATTGGCTTTTCTAACCCATAAACCATATAATAACTAACAAGATTTGCACAAAGAAATCCTAATAAAAAGATAATGCATATTCTTATTATTTTTAGTAGTTTCATTTTAAATTTTGTTTGGGTTAAGCCTTTTTAAAGAGTTATTTCATTTTAGATTACTGATATTCTCCACTAATTAGTAATGTAATTTGCTTATAAATCTTACTATTTTGTCTTAATTGCCTAGTAACAACACTATCAAAAGATTTATAAACTCTTTTTTTGTAGATTTTTCAGAGTGATTATCTAATAAAATGATAATAAAACCAGAACTTGTTAGACAAATTAAGGAATACTTTAACCTTAATATTTATGAAACTAAAGTTTGGTTAGCTTTGCTTGGAAAAGGAGTTGCATCTGCAGGTGAAATAGCAGAAATTTCAGGAGTTCCAAGAAGCAGAACTTATGATGTTCTAGAGTCTTTAGAAAAACAAGGATTTGCAGTAATGAAATTAGGAAAACCAGTTAAATATATTGCAGTTAAACCTAATGTTATTATTGAAAAATTAAAAACAAATGCTTTAAAAAGTGCTGATGAAAAAATTAAAACTCTTGCAAAATTAAGAGAAACAGATGAATATTCTGAATTACAGCAATTATATGATGTAGGTATAAAACCTGTAAGGCATGAGGACATTTCAGGAGCAATAAAAGGAAAATCAACTATTTATGGCCATATAAAAGAATTATTAGAAAATGCTAGAGAGCAAGCAATTATATGCACTTCAGTACAGGAAATAATCAACAAAGCGAGATTTTTTTCAAGTCTTTTTGACAGATTAAAAAAATCTGGAATTAAATTAAAAATTGCTTTATCAGGTGATGAAAAAGAAATAAAAAAAATAAACACCAAATTTAAAATTGAAGCAAAAGCTTTAAATATTGATGCGAGATTTTATATTGCAGATAATGATCAGGTTTTGTTTGCAATATCAAAAGGAGGTTTGCCTGATGAAGAATTAGCTATTTGGCTTAATACTCCTTTTTTCACAACTGCATTAAGCTTTATGTTTGATCAAGCAATTAAATAAAAAAAGTAAGAATGGCATACGGAAAAACAGATCCAAAGATATTTTATTCTGGGAACAATATGTCTTATGAAACAGAAAGAAAACTGATGGTACATAAGAATCTTTTTTTAATAGATTTAACACAAGCTACTTCTGGAAATGAATTAGAGGAGAATAGAGAATTAGCATATGATTTAGCAGCTCATGTTTGTGGAGCAATACATTATTTTAAAAATGGATTTAGAGAATTAGGAAGAGACAAACAAACTAAGGAATTGACAGCTATAAATTTAGGAACAAGAACTTTGCTTGTTAAAAATTCCCATATTGGTTTGGAACAAATAGATGCTCTTGCAGAACAAATAGATGCTAGGATAAAAATATTAGCAAAACCATATTTAAGCGATAGGAATAGTGAAGCTAAAAAATATGTAAAAAAGAAAGATACTGAGAAAAAAAGAAATGATGTAAGAGTTTTAAGATTGTTCAATCATTA
>CAZQKV010000107.1:2100-3459 GCA_964593995.1 Candidatus Woesearchaeota archaeon | reverse complement strand
AATTCTTTATTATTTACTTTTTTTAGAATATCCTTGACTTTACTCAAATTGCTTAAATCAAGTTTATATTCCTTTCCTTTAGGAGTTAATATATAATGTTTTTTCTCTATTTTTTCAGAAATAATCTCTCTTTGAGTTTTCTTTTTTAGTTCAACTTCTCCTGCCCCTCCAACTTCTCCATCATAATTAATTTGCCTGCTTAATTCAGATAAAGGATGCCCTTTGCATTTTAATTCAAATTGTTTGTAATAACCAAAAGGGGCTCTTTTTGTTTCAAATCTTTTCAAAGCTTTTTCTGCTTCTTGCAAGACTTTCATTGCAAAATCAGGTCTTGCAAGTGAGGATGACAAGTGAGCATAAGGATAAAGAACAATTGTATCTGCTTTAACTTGCTGTGCTATGTTTTCAATTTCAGCAACTAATTTAAGAACAATATCTGGATTAGATTCATCTTGTTTTTCAATTGCAACTAAAACAACAAGAGGTTCTTTTACTTCTACTAATTCTTTTGCTTCATCTGAAAGCTCTTCTGGCTGTTTTAATGCTTTTTTCAAAGGTTTAAACCTAATATAATCGCAATGCAATGCTAGTATTTTCATTTTCTTTTTACTAATCCTTTTTACTAATATTTAAGAAAGAGAGGATTTATAAAAGTTGTTGATATTCTGTTTTTTTATGAGATGTGAAGAAAATTCAACAATAATGCAAGCTCCTAAAATTAAAAGATTGCCTATGTTTTATTGCTCTAGATATGCGGTACTTTCTGTAAGACATTTAACGGGTAGTAATTATGCTCCAGCAGATACATGGGAGCTAGGAAAGAAAAATAAAATTATTAAAATTTTAAACAAAAAATCAAATATAATAGAAAGTCTTGAGGATTATGTGAATATAATGCTTCCTGGTGAAACTATTGTGGTCTTTTATAATCCAAAAAGTCTTTTTAACAGGCCCTGGAGAATTGGCACTCATTGTGCAGTTTATTTAGGAAAAAACAGTGATCTTATATTTGCAGAACAATATTTTATTAGACAAAGATCTATTTCTTATTTTAAAATGATTAAAAAAGGGCTTTTTCCAAAGCAAATATTAGGCCCTAAAAATTCCTAATCACAACATTTAAATAGTGTTGTTACTGCCTAATAGTTCTAAAATCATGTAAAATGAGACATAAAAACAAACAATATCAGACACAGGAAAAATCTCAGCAACCAGAAGCAAAACCCCCTCAAGAAAAATATGGTTGTTTTAATTGGGTTGGAGAAAATGCAAGAACAGCAGTTGGTTTAGCACTTGCGATTCTAGCTATGTCTCCTTTTGTTAGTTATTTTAAAGCAAATAAGGCAAGAGGATTAGAAA
>CAZQKV010000107.1:0-2000 GCA_964593995.1 Candidatus Woesearchaeota archaeon | reverse complement strand
CCTAATTTTGTAGAATCAGACCCTGCTTATGCAATAGATGCTAATAATTTTTATATCACTACTCACGGACAAAGTTTATGGAAAATCTCAAAAATAACAGGAGTTTCTATTAATAATTTGAAGAAATATAATAATATAAAAGATATTAATAAAATATATCCTTGGAAAGTTTTATCATTAAAACCAAATGTTTCTCTTAAAAATCCTAATGAAGTTATTGCGTTAACACAAAAAGTTTATGCAGAAGCAGCAAATCAGCCGAGTAGAGCTAGAAAATTAATTCCAAGAGTTGCTTTAAATAGGGTTGGAAGGAAGGGATATCCAAAAACTCTTCTTAGTGTTTTAGGACAAAGAGCTGCTGGAAAAAACAAGTATGCTTTTAGTTGTGCTAATGACGGGGGAAATCATCCTTGGAAACAAATAATGGGTAAAATAAAAATGAATTCAAATGATAGGAAGATTGTTCAAGATTGTTTTAAAGATGTTATCTCTGTTTTAAATGGCGAGGAAACTTGTATTTGCAGAGAAAATGATATAGAGGCATATCATGATACTAGTACAACTTATGAATATTTAACTTCTGAAGCAAGAGGAAAGAAAGATAGAGCTTATTGGCAATCTTTAGAAGAAGTAGACAGGGCAGGAGCTTTTATTGCTTATGCTAAGAGAAATTAGAGACATTAAGAATAATCCTTATCCCTTATAAATAAATTTATCAAGTTGTTTTTTTGCTTTTTCTCTGCGTTTTTGATGCTCTTTCAAAAACTTGGTTATTTTTTCAATTGTGTATTTTTTTAATTCTCCTGTTGACATTTTCCCTGATTTATAATCATTGTAAATCTGGTTTAGTTTTTCATCATCTTCTTCAAACATGTACCTAAGATACTGAAAAGGTACATCAACATCTGGATTTCCTCCCAATTTTTTATGCTCTTCTAAAGTGTGCTGGCCTCCTGAAAACGCATATTTATTTATTTTATTTGCAATAGTTTTTGCATTATCTATTGAAAGGATTCCTTTTGATGCTTCGCTGCTGCTCATTTTTCCTTGTCTTCCTGTTAAAGGAGGTAAAAAACTGCACTGAATACTTGCAGGTTTATAATGTCCTAATCTAGGCAAAATATCTCTTGTTAATCTAAAATGAGGATCTTGATCAACTGCATGAGGAATAAGACAGGGCATTTTCTTTTTCTTAATAATAGAAGGCAGGAAAGCAGGAACTGCTTGAACAGAAGTAAAAAATATACTCCCAATATTATTGCTGTCATTAAAACCAAAAGTTGCTTTTATCATTGAGAAAGTTATTTTTTTAGCAACTTTTATTGCTTCTGGATACATTAAACTAGCATGTTTTGTATCAATAATAAAATGTGTTTTTTCTGGATCAAAACCAACTGCAATTATGTCTAACATATTTTCATACATCCATTTTTGTATTTCTTCATATGACAAGTTTTTATATAAGAACTTTTCATCATCTGTAAATTGAAACCATAATTCAACATTAAACTTGTCCTGGAGCCATTTTGTAAAATACCAAGCTTGCAAATGCCCTAAATGAATTGGTCCTGAAGGACCACATCCAGTATAAAGAAAAAACTTATTTCCTTTTTCATATTCATCTAAAATCCATTTTAAATCCCTATGCGCAAAAAAAACCCCCCTAGTAAGCATTGGGTGAAGTTCTTTAGTATGCTTCTTGATTCTATTAAGCAGATTTTCATCTATTATTGAAAGCCCAAATTCTTTTACAAGTTTTTTATAATCAACATCTCCCTCAACTTCGTAAGGAGTCACCTTATTTGCCATAAATAATACTAGAATATAGGATTAATAAAGTTTAGTATTAGGATTTTATTTGTTTTTTCTTTTTTATTATTTTTTATTTATTTTTTTCTTTATCCTTTTTATCTTCTCTTTATTTCTGCTTTTTCTTTCTTCCTCTTCTCTCTCTTGAAAAAGCAGCTACAAGCTTGTCATCAATTTTAATTTTCTGAGAA
>CAZQKV010000106.1:0-3496 GCA_964593995.1 Candidatus Woesearchaeota archaeon | reverse complement strand
AAATATCAGGAATCTCTGATTACATTACAAAACCATTTACAAAACTTGATTTAATAAACAGAGCCAAAAAAATACTGGAATAAAAACAGCTTGTACCTTCTTTTACCAATTTTCTATCCCCCTCATCAAAACAACAAGTTTTATCATCCCTATAATTCCCTAATTCATCAGATAAAACAATTAACTCCTCTCCCACAATTAATTTTTCTTCTCTAATCCTAATGGTAGTTTACTTAAGGTTCTTGTAGAAAAAACAAAGAACAATGCTGCAACTAGATAACTTAAACTTTGAAACCATTTCAAACTAAACTCTTTTGTAAACCCAAAAATAAACCCATGACCAAAATATCTTAAAATTGAGCCAAAAGCAAAAAATGTTAATGATAAAAATAAAAAATTAATTATTCTTTTTAGGCCTTTATTATAACTTCCCTTTATCCAATACACTAAAATAGAACTTATTCCAAATAAAATTATATTAATCAATTTTAGTGCTGGATTCAAGATGCTCGTCTCATAAACAAATAGTTCAATCATCATCCGCACCCCCTCTACGCGTTTGATTATTCTTAGTAAATAAATGGAGACAAAAAAACTAAAAAACGCAAAAAGAAAGAAAAATAAACTTCCCCCCATTTAAAGTAAACAGTAATAATATCAGCAACAAATCTAAAACCTGTTGCTAAAAAACCAGCAACCCCAATTATTAAAAGAACATTGACAATTTTTTTCAAGGAACCATGGTAAAAATTCCTAGAAGCATACAAATAAAACCCCCGATTAAAAACAGAACAGGTACAACCAACTTAAAAATTCTATCTAAGATACTTATTTGATAGTTTAATAAATCTATCATCGTTTTTTGTTGACTTTTTTAAAGTTAACCTCTTGCTTATTGATATTACTAGAGGGGTTTTCTTTTGCCTCAACCAGCCCCATATTTAAAAGTTTTTTCTCGTCTATTAATTTTTTTTCTTTCCTTACTGTTTTCATACCTCCCCTCAAAACAGCTAGTTTCATTGTTTTCATAATTCTATCTAAGGAATCTGCTAAAGTATTAACCTCCTTTACCTTACTGTCTTTATTAACCTCAACTTTAAAATTCCCCTTGCTTACTTCATCTACTGTCTGAGATAATTTTTTTAATGGTCTTGAAATTAAACGAGAAATTAAAAAACCTATTAAAATAGCTAAAACTATAACAACCATTGAAACCATTAAAAGAAGATTCCTTAATCCATTAATTGGAGAGAATATTTCTCCTGTTTTATGCTCAATTACTAAAACCCAATCCAATCCTTTATAATTCCTATATCCCCTTGAATAAGCATGAGCAACCAATTGCTCTTCCTCATCCGGCTCTTTAATTATAAAATGACCTGTCTGCTCTTCTCTTTCTTTAAATTCTAATAGTATTTGAAAGGCATCTGCAAAAATCTTCTGTTCTCCAGTTCCATAAATAAGCCCCTCTTCCTTACTAATCAATTCAATATTCATAGTCTCATATCCTGAAGCAGCCCCCATTTCATCTATGATATTAATTATTTCTTTAATATCCAAAACAGCTTTTATTACCCCAATAAAATTTCCATTTTTATCATCAACCCTCACACAAATCTCAGTAGAATATACCCCTGCACTTTCATCATACTCAACATCCCCCACATATAAATCATCTTTTCTTGCACTTTGCCACCAATCCTCATCTGCCTGATAATAATCAGAGGTTTTGCCTGTTTGAGCAACATTCGCTCCATATTTATTTGTTATAAAAACTTCACCAAATACTTTATAACCATATTCTTTTTCATAGAACCCTATTTTCTCATTTAATTCCACTGACAATCTGTTTTCAATTAATTCCTGCATAAAAGGTGTTATTGTTTCTTCTGATGTAGTTATCCATTCTTTATCTTTTTTATCAATATAATCTTGTATATTAGTTAAATTCTCAAACTCTTGATTTGAGTTTATAAGTTCTTCTCGTAATGTTGGGTCCTTAGAATAAGTTTGAAACTCCTCAATTCTGCTATAAATACTCCTATCAATTTTATCCATTGTTTCTTCAGCTAACAAAACAGAATTTTCCCCAATAGATTCTTGTAATGCATTCTTACTTACAGAAATTGAAACAAAAGTACTAAATCCAACTAATAAAGCAATCACCAAAAATCCACCAATCAAAATTGTATTAAGCTTCATTTTTTCTCTTTTTCTTTTTTCATAAAAATTTTCACGCATATAAATCTAAGGTTAAAATTCCAAACTTTTTCCTCAAAAAAAATTTCAGGATTAAATTAAAAATCTAGGTTTTTTGCTCTTCTCTGCTCCTTTTACTTATCAACTTTTTTTCCTAAATTTTCTCTTTCATCTTCTATACTTTTTTGCCTAAATAAACTCATAACATTATCCCTAAAGCTGCTTGCTTCTCTAATACTTATTACTCCAACTTTCTCAAGCCCATTTATATTCCCAATTATTTTGTCTAATTTAAATTCCCCAATTTCATTAAATCTTTTTTCTCCTAGAGGCCCTAATTGATTAATATATAATTTCTTAATTTCTTCTGGCAAGTTTATTTTCCCTTTTGTTTCTCCAACATTGTAAATATACTTCATTTCTCTAATCATCCTACTTTCTGTATCCTCATCAATCACATGCTCTTCCTTTAATTCATTTATCCTCTTAACAATAAACTCATAATTCAAATCCTGCTGGTTCAATATTTCAAATTCCTGCCCTCCTAAAGGGCCTAAATAATTAATAGATACTTCCTTAACTTTTCTTTCAAGATCTGCTTTAGGAGAGAATAACAACCTAATTGGCTTAATTTCTTTTACTGGTTTTAATGGAACAGTGAAATAAAAACAACTTCCCTTGCCTTTCTCACTTTCAACCCATAATCTTCCATTTTGACTTTCTACTATCCCTCTACAAATTGAAAGACCAAGTCCGGTTCCACTCTTTTTGTTATACATTGTTTGATCTGCCTGAAAAAAAGGCTCAAAAACTCTTTTTTGGAACTCTAGGCTTATCCCTATACCCTGATCTCTAACACTAAACAAAATCCTCTTCTCTTGCAATCTAACATTAATAAAAATCTTACTATTTTCAGGAGAAAATTTCTTTGCATTATTAATTAAATTCCTCAAAACTTGCATTACTCTATCAGGATCCGCTTCTATTTTTGGCAATTTGTCCATCTCTAACTTAACTTTAATCTTCTTTTCAGGCATAAAACCAGCCATTTCTTCAATAAGTCTTTCAATATAATCTGCAAGGTCTACTTTAATAAACTTAAACTTTAATCTAGCTGCTTCTATTCTTGAAACATCTAAAAAATCCATTATAATCCTATCTAATCTTATAGTATTTCTCAAAACAATATCCAAAGCTTCTTTTTGTTCCTTATTAAGCTTGCCAAAATATTCTCCCAATAACATCTGCAACTGCGCCCTCATTGGAGTCATCGGGCTTCTAAGCTCATGACTTGTTA
>CAZQKV010000105.1:0-3504 GCA_964593995.1 Candidatus Woesearchaeota archaeon | reverse complement strand
CCTTCCCAAAACTCTGTTAATAAATAAACCTGAACATTTAACTCATTTCTAACCCCTGCAAGTTCTCCTGCTTGAATAATATAACTGTAAATTATATTTCTTAATTTTTCTTTTAATTCTAAGCGAGGCATCCTTTTAACATCAGTATCATCAATAATAATATAAGTGTCAACATCACTAGATTTAATAGTATCTCCCCTTACTAAGCTTCCGCCAATAATATAAGAATAAACATATCTTTCAAATTTCTTTAAAACAAGACCTTTATGAATTTGCGCAACTCTTAGAGCAGCTAAAATTCCTTTATCATGCAATGGAAAGCCCATGCCAATTGCTTCAATAACATCATACTTGCTGTCCATACAAATTTCCCATAAATCTTTTTCTAAGAACAAATTAAGCCAGATATTTTGTTTTGATTCTTTTACTAACTTTATTATTTCTACTTTAACTTCATTATATTCTTTTTCTTTATCATCTGGCAGTATAACAGCAAGATGCATTGGTTTTTTCTCTTTTTCTTTTTCTGTTAATTCATTTTCATCATCAAATATTTCAGCAGCTTGAGGAGGAATTATACAAATCGCATTTATAAACTTATATTTAGCTAAAATGCTTTTTTTAAGAGAATCTATTTTTTCACGGATTTTTTGCATTTCTTTTTCATCTTTTGGAGAAGGCTGGTTAGGAAGATTTCCAGGAATATTAGGGTTTTGATATTTTTTATCATCTAATGTTATTTCGGCGTCTTCAGCAGATGTTTCAGTATCCTTAGACTTATTCTTCTCTTCAGCCATGTTCAAAATAAAATTGCAGTGTATTTAAAGCTTATTATTACTTTTAGTTAGTAAAATTAAAATATTTCATTAAAAAAATTATTTACTTTTTCTTCTATATTATCTCTGACTTTTCTGATATCACTAACATTGCTTCCTTTAGGGTCTTCAATATTCCAGTAAATTGTTTTATTAGAATATAAAATATAAGTTGGGCATAAAATTCCTCTGCGTAATACTATAATTTTATCAGCATCTTCAGCCATTTTTGGGGTTAATTGTGTAGAACGATGATGCTTCATATCAATATCTTTTTCTTTCATGCTCTGCCAAATTAAAATAGGAGATATTTCTCCCTGGTTTCTAACATCAATTCCTGCACTTCTAGCTTCATGATTTGGATAATATTTTCTAAAAAAATATTCTGCCATCGGGCTTCTGCCCAGATTATGGTAGCACACAAATAAAAATCTCATTTAAGATAAATAACCAATAACTTTTTAATAATTTATATAATAGAAATGGACCCACCCGGAATCGAACCGGGGATCTTCTCGGTGTAAACGAGACGTCGTAACCACTAGACTATAGGTCCTAATATATGAAAACTAAGAAAATCTATATTTTTAAGTTTAATGTTTTCAACCAAAATGAGGTTTAATATAATTATCAAATAAAATTTTTGACCAATTTTCAACTATAACTTTTTCAGGTTTATCTTTTGTCTTTTCCTCTAATTTAATTTTTTCTTCTAATTCACTAAGACTCATTAATCTTCCTTCAGATGCTTCTTGAATTTTGCCATTTTCTGATTCTTGTTTTTTTGGAACTACTACATTAGCATTAGTTTGGACTAAATATATAAGTCCAAAATGAACTTTTCCAACATCATTTTCTTCATCATTAATATATCCAACATGATGTATTGTTGGTCTTTCAAAGCTATCACAAAAATCAACTTCTTCTCCAAGTTCTCTTTCCATAGCTTTTTCTAATAAATCTTGTGTTGTAAATGGAATAATAGACTCATCAGGCTTAGAATCTTTTCCTTCTTCAATATGTCCCCCAACCCCAAAGGACCAGTTTTCTCTTAGTCTTCCTTCAGAATAATCTTCACGTTTTTTAGATCTTTTAAAACCATAAAATCTATTTAAATGATTTCTAATAACTGCATAAGGAATTATTTGTTGAAAATTAGAATCATTTTCAATATCTCCTCTTCTAAACCAGTTATAATTATGAGATATTGCAGCAATAAAACTCACATCTTTTGAACTCATGAATCCTTGAAAAAGATCTTTTTGTTTGAGCAAAATTAGCTCTCTTCTTGGAACTGCTAAAATCATTTGATTATCTGTATCTTCTGCCATAAATAAACCTGAAATTAAAGCATATATAAAATTATGTGAGATAGAAAATATTAAATTAAAATCCTGCAAGAACAGTTACCACAGGCTCATAAGGATTTTCACTTGTTTTAATTCCTTCATCATAAACTCTATCAGCTATTTTTTGAATATAATTTTTAGGTTTAAGTTTTCTTTTAACTATTACATGTTCTATTCTTTTAACTAATTCAATTGCCATTTTAATTAGTTTATAATAATGTTTAAAAATTTAATGCTTTCTATTGTAATAATCAATAAAAACTATTTGCTTCTACAATTAATATGTATCTTAATAAGGACTTAGTACAGAAATTACATGATGAAGGAATAATTAATAAAAAATATCCTTTATGGTGGGAAATTGGGTTTGAAGGAAGAAGAGTGTATAGTGAAGAAGAATTTGACAGGGGCCTTGATACTATTGCATATAATGTAAAATGGAAAAAAACACCCCATGTATGGGATAATGAACTTCCTGAACCAGTACCAACAAGTTATAGGGTTTGGGTAGAAGATGAAGTTCCAATTTTAGTAAGAAATATTAAAATAAGTGGGAAACTAGAAATTCCATTTTTCATTACTGTTAATCCAATGTCACACAAGAGGGGTTGGAGTCATTTACAATCTGATATTGAATTTGGGATGCCCTTATCAAGTTATAGGTCTCCTCATATAAGAGGCATTGCACTAGAACAAGATAAAGATTTCTTTTTTTGGTATCCTTTGTTTCCTATTGTCTTAGAAAAAAGAAATATCTATTCTACACAAGTTTTTAGCTTTGAGAATCTGGGAATGAAGTGCATAGCTTCTCCAGTGAACTATTGGAAATTTTATAGAAATCTAGTTGAAAGTTCGTGGAGTCGTGGAAGAAGAGCTCAAAAAAGTGCTGAAATATTTGATTGTGAGGATAAAGGCTATGAAGTTGCACCAGATTTTGAGTTAGATATTACAAAAAAACAAATGATAATTTATCCTGTAAAGATTTTCAAAAAAAAGTTAGCTATTCCAATAATCCTTGGAACTATTCCTGGAACAAGAAAATTAGGCATTCTTGGAACAGGAAAAATTCTTGCAGAAAGAGCTTATTATTGGGAATTAGATGTGGAAAAACAAAGACAAGTAAGAGACCAATTAGAAAAAAAATTAGATGTAAAAATAGCAATAAATAAATCTGTAAACATTAATAATGTTTAAAAAAATAGGTTGTCTATAAGTTTATGCCGGAATTAGATCTTTTTCTTCACTTAGTAAAGAAGATTTGGTCAAGCTCCAATCTAACTTCATTAAAGTCTTAACAAATACATTGTCAAGATTTAGCTGATAGTAATCAGACTTCCCAA
>CAZQKV010000104.1:2078-3534 GCA_964593995.1 Candidatus Woesearchaeota archaeon | reverse complement strand
AGGATCAATCTTCATTCTAGGTCGTGTGTGTCTAGATGGAGGGTATTTAAATAAATTGTCGAGAAGGAAAGGATGCGATGGGAGTGATGCGTGACCGAAAGGTTTAAATACTACCATATGATACTATATATCATGGTGATATAAATGGTAAAAATACAAATAGACTTGAATGAAATGGAAGACAAGACAGTAGAGGTATATAAACTAGTGAACAACTTAAAAACAAAACAAGAGGCAATAAGAAAAATGATAAGATATTTCAAAGTGAAAATTGTACCAGAAAAGATAAATAGGGATGAAGAATATTACAAAAAATCATTAAATTTTGCGGAGGATAAAAAATGATTGGCTGGATAATTGGGATAATCGCTGTTGTTATAGTGATATTCTTAATATCTGTTATAAGTTGGGTAGTGAAGACTTTCAATTTTTTTGTTTATAACAGAACAAAAGTTGATGAAAAATGGTCTCAAATAGAAGTTGTTTTAAGAAAAAAGTATGATATGATACCTGCAATTGCCAGTAGTGTTAAAGGGTATACAAGTCACGAATCTGAAACCCTTAAGGAAGTAACTGGATTACGTTCTCAATGGGGCAAGGCTAAAACTTCTGAACAAAAATTTGATATATCAAATGCTTTAGAAGGAGCATTAGGTAAATTGATGGTTGTTGTAGAGAAATATCCTAAACTACAAGCAGACAAAGGATTCAGAGACTTACAAAGACAGATTAGCAGAGTTGAAGGAGAAATAGGACATTATAGAAAGGATTACAACAGAAGAGTATCTAAATACAACAGAAGAATTGAATATTTCCCAAACAACATAGTGGCAAAAGCATTTGGGTTTAAAAAAAGAGAATTCTTCTCTAAAGAAGAATAGGATTCCAAATGACAGGCTACTTAATAGAATTTAGATTTCAAGGAAGAGCGAAGAAAGAAATGAAGAGATTAATCTGGGAAGTAGATAAGAAATTTAACTTAAGGAGAGCCAGAAAAATCAGACCAGTCCCGCATATAACAATCATTGCTCCTTTCAGTACAAATAATCAAAGAAGATTAGTTAAAGATTTTAATGATGTTTGTAAAAAATACAACTTAATTAAGTTTAATATAGATAGTTATGGTTGTTTTGAAAACTCTAAAGTCGTTTATGTGGACATTAAACCTAGCAAACAACTAATTGATTTTAGAAGCGACCTATTAAATAAATTAAAAAAATATTGTAAGCTAACTGCAACAGATGTTTTTTCTTTGTTAGGAATTATAAAAGTTAATAAAAAATATCACCCCCATGCAACCATAGCCATGAAATTAACCGATTCTAAATTTAAAGAGATTAAAGATTATGTTTATAGGAAGAAAGAACCATCAAGAAAATATATTTTAGTGAGGGCTACATTGATTAAAAATAAAAAAATATTATATGAGTATGATTTTTTATTAAAAAGGTTACTA
>CAZQKV010000104.1:0-2068 GCA_964593995.1 Candidatus Woesearchaeota archaeon | reverse complement strand
AAGCAAAAAGTAAAAGGATATATTCAAAAACATTAGCAAAATTAAAATGACATACTATAGACGTAAAGGTGTTGCATTAGTAGATACTCCTAAAGGAATCTTAGTTGTTAGTGGGAGAAGCAAGATATTTGCTCTTCCTGGTGGGGGAGCAGATAAAGGGGAATCAAGAAAACATAGTGCAATGAGAGAACTCAGAGAAGAGACAGGATTATATAGCAAAAAAAGAAAATATTTATTTAGTTATACTGGTGGAAAATGGCATACAAGAAAGGGAAGTGTCAGAAACCATGCAAAAGTATTTTTAATTAAATCTTATGGTAGGGCTAGACCAAGACATGAGATTAAGCATATTGCTTACTGGAAACCCGGAAGTAGCATAAGGATTTCTGGTAGAACTAAGTGGATAATTGAAGAATACTTGGAAACTAAGAAACAAAAATGAGTTTAAAAGCGTAGCAAAAATTATTTAAGGGGGGGTTATTTAAGATTCAAATGGGTTTATGGAAGAAATTTGTTAATAGCTTGGATTTAAATCCTAATGATGACTCCGATAAAGATGATTCAAGTTGGGGAGATAAGAATAAATGGATAGAAATAAGTATTACTGTGATGGTTCCTTACACAGAGTTAGTTAATATTAAAAAATTTTTAAAAGAATATGCTGATGAATTGGGATGGGATATTTCTTCTGGAACACACATATCTGAAGAAATTACCTTAAAAAAAGAAAAAATTAAAAGAGTTAATGTAACAATTTCCCCCGAGGATAATAAGATAAGTCCAGAGGAGTTTTTAAAAGAGAGGGACAAGATTCAGGGATTAAATTTTGCTCTTTTTAGGGATATTATTTATAGGGGGAATCATAAAAAAGCAATTAAAAAATTTAAAGGATATCTGCAAATAACTTATTCAAAAATTTTGGGTAAAAAATTGGAAAAATCAAACTTTTTGATGAGTACCTCAATAGGATTTCTTAGTTACAACTATAAACTTATTGATAGAGTTAGATTTGAAAAAGTAAATAAGAAAAAAGCAATTGAATTATTTGGAAAAACTGCAGAAGATGATTTAAGAGAGATATTCAAAGATCATGGAAAAGAAAAATTGGAACTTAGTAAAAAGGAGCTTAAAGAATTAGAAGACTCAGAAGATTTTAAGGAATTTGATGAACTTGCTAAAAAAGAATTGGGATTTGATGAAGAATTTTTTAAAATTAACGAAAAAGAGAGGGAGCGATTAAAAGAATTAGAAAAGAAAGAAAAGCCAATAGATCTCAAAAAAGAGATTGAGGAAAAATTTGGTTTTAATTTAAATAGTAAAAAACAAATAAAGAAAAAATAAACAAAACACTCTCTATCTGGTCAAAATGGTCGATACTTCGGCAGGGGCATTAAGAAAAAGTTATAAACTACTTTATATTAATTAATATAAGATGGAAAAGCTTTTAATTTATGGCCTTATTCTCATTGGAATAATATTACTTATTGGTCTAATTAAGTGGATAAAATCTTATCTTAGATAATAAACAATATTTAAAAAGAGGAAATGGGACACAAAAAAAGAGGAAAATGAAAGAGAAAACAAGAAAGATTATAGAACATTTTATTAAAGAGAGGCATTATTTTGACTGGTGGTCTATTGGGCATCTTGTTTTTGGAATGATGGTTGGTCTTGTTTTGAAGCTTATTGGCTTACCTTTAACAACCTCTATACTTGCTTCACTGTGTATTTTTATTTTTTGGGAGGTTATAGAACCAGAAATTTTTGAGCATATTATTAAAAAAAAGTTTAAGGAGAGCAGAAGAAACCAGATAATGGATATTATTTATGGTTTTATTGGATTTTTAGCTTACTGGTATTTGATTTGAGAATTAAAACCTGCTTCTTACTCAGTTTTCCACAAACCATGCAAATTACAATATGCTCTAGCAGTAAATTCTTTAATATTTCCTAAATAAAATTCAGCTCTTGGTTTATCTCCAGGTTTTAAGAATTTTTTGCATGTTTCTTTATTAGAACTTGCTTCAATCCATTCAATATAATGTTCTTCTGTCATAGGATGCTCAAC
>CAZQKV010000103.1:0-3544 GCA_964593995.1 Candidatus Woesearchaeota archaeon | reverse complement strand
GAAACAGTTGAAACCATACATGTGGTAACATTAGAAAAACAAATACAAATCAACCATAAGGAAATAAGGGAAATTAATTATCCAGTTTGTTTATTTGATGTTATTAATTTCCCAAAACTAAAAAAGAATTATAAAGCTTTATTATCCCCTAATAAAAAAATGATTTTTGAATCTGTTTCAGAAGAAAATTCTGGAACAAAGGTTTTTAAGGTTATTAATAAAAAAATACTTCCTGGCAAGATTAAACAATTGAATTTAATGAATGGGAAAAATATCATTTCAAAAGAGAAAGTAAACACTGGGGATTCTGTTGTATTAAATTTAAAAGATGATAAAATAGTAAAAATTGTGCCTATGAAAAAAGGAGAATTTGTGTTCGTTATCAAAGGAAAGCATGCTGGTCACAAGGGAAAAATAGAAGAAATTATTCATCGGGGAGGAAAAGAAGTTGCAAAAATAATCTCAGAAAATAAAAAAGTAAATGTTTGGACTAAAAACATAATTGCAATAGAATAAAATGGTAAAAAATAAAATGCAAGAAATTGAAATAGAAAAAATGGTCCTACATTGTGGTGGAACTGAAGATAAATTAGAAAAATCAGTGAAATTGCTTGAAATGATAACAAAAAGAAAAATTTACAAAGCAAGGTCAACTAGAAGGATTCCTGCTTTTGGAATAAGTCCTGGAAAAGAAAGCGGGTGCAAAGTAACATTAAGGGATAAAAAGGAAATAATTGAATTATTAAAAAGATTTTTTGCAGTAAGTGATAATCAGATCTCAAAGAAAAAAATAACTGAAAATCAGGTTTGTTTTGGTGTTAATGAATATATAGAAATTCCGGGATTAGAATACCAAAGAGAAATAGGAATACTTGGTTTCGAAGTGGATATTGTTTTTAAAAGAAAAGGCAAGAGGGTTAAAATAAAAAAAATCAAAAAAGGAAAATATCCAAAAAGACAAAATATCAAAACAGAGGAAATAATTAAATTTTTAAATAAAAATATTGGGGTGGAGGTAATTTAAGATGACAGCAAGTGATTGGAGAAAAGTATTGAAGCAATTTATAAAAAAACCAGCAATAAGAACAAAATATATCAAACACAACAGGCCAAAAACAAGGACTACTGGCATAACTAAGAAAAAATGCGAAAGATGCGGGAGATTTGGAGCTATGATAAATCGATATGGAATAAATTTATGCAGACACTGCTTTAGAGAAATCGCAGAAGATTTAGGATTTAAAAAATATAGTTAAAAGTTAAAATGGCAAAACAACAAAGAAGATATCAACAAAAATTAGAAGATGGGAGTAGTGGAATTAGGGTTTGCGAGTCAACAAAACAAGATATTAAACAAGCCTTAAACCAAGGCCTTTTAGGGAATGTTATTAAATTAGCAGAAGAGCTAAATTGGATGGCAAGATGCTATTTACATGACAAAATTGGAGCAAGAAATAATTTTAATGGCTATGTAAAATATAGTTGGAATGTTTTAAGGAGCCAGGAGGTATTTTATACAAAATGAGCCAAGATATTGTTGCAGATGCATTAAACCGGATAATGAATGCTAAAAGAGCAAAAAAATCAGAGCTAATTATAAAAAATCATTCAAAATTATTAAGAAATATTTTAGACATTGCTAAAAAAGCAGGAATTTTAGATTACAATGTTCAGGGCACTAAAATAAAAGTTGAAATAAATAACTTAAATGAGATAAAAGCAGTTAAACCAAGATATACTGTTTCTGTGAAAAGCATAAACAAATATGTCAGAAGATTTCTTCCGGCAAAGAATTTTGGGTTTGTAATAATCTCAACTAATAAGGGGCTAATGAAGCATTATGAAGCTAAAGAGAAAAATCTAGGAGGGAGCGTAATCGCGTACATGTTTTAATGGCAAAGAAAGTATTGAGAAAAGACTTAAGAGAAGAAATTGAAATTCCAGAAGCCATTAATGTGTCAATAGAAAATAATGTGATAATTATGAAAAAAGAAAATAATGAATTAAAAAGAAAACTGGACACAAAAATAAAAACAGTTGTAGAAGCAAATAAAATCATACTTAGTGCAAATCAAACTACTAAAAATAAAAGAAAAATGTTTGGAACAATAAAAGCGCATATAAAAAATATGATAGAGGGTTTAACAACTGGGTTTAAATACAAAATGGAGATAGCTAATGTACATTTTCCAATGACTGCAAATGTTGACAAAGAAACAAATGAATTAATTGTTAAAAATTTTTTAGGAGAAAGAAAAAATAGGAGAATAAAATTAGTAGAAGGGGCCAATGTTAAGGTAAATAAAAAAGAAATTGAAATAGAATCAATAGATATTGAAAAAGCGGGTCAATGTGCTGCTAACATTGAAAAAGGGACAAAGGTTAGAAAAAAGGATAGGAGAGTTTTCCAAGACGGAATATTTATTACAGAAAAACCCGGGAGGGCTTTTTTATAAAATGGTAAAAAAACAAAAGTTTCTAAGAACAAATGTGAACAAATATTCAAAACTTGGGGTTAGAAGAAAAAAGAAACAAAAGTATAGGAAAGCGAAAGGATTAGACAATAAGATAAGACTAAAAATGAAAGGTCATTTAAGAAATGTTATGATAGGATTTAGAAGTGAAAAATCAAAAAGAGACTTGGTTAATGAATTAAAGCCAGTTAAAATAAGCAATCTTCATGATTTAAAAAATCTTAAAAAAGGAGAAATAGGGATTTTGTCAAAAATAGGAATAAAAAAGAAAATTGAAATTGCTGAATATGCTTTAAAAAACAAACTTAAATTATTTAATATTAATTCTAAGAAATTTCTTGAAAAAACTAAAGAAAAAATTGAAAAAGCTAAGCAAGAAAAAGAGGAAAAGAAATTAAAAAAGAAGATAAGAGATAAAAAATCAAAAAAAGAAGCTGAGAAAAAAGTAAAAGAAAAGGAAGAAAAACCAGAAGATGAGAAGAAGGAAGAAAAGGAAAAAGAATCAGAAGATTCTGAAACACCAAAAAATGCAGAAGATGAAAATAAAGAAAGCAAGGAGGATAAAAAATGAACCTAATTAAGAAAAAACAACTTGCTGCAAAAACATTGAAGGTGGGAAAAAATAGAATTGTATTTAGCCCTGGTAACATGTCTGAAATAAAAGAGGCCATTACAAAGCAAGATATAAGAGACTTGCGCGCAGAAGGTGTAATTAGTATTAGACCTATAAAAGGAAGAAAAAAAATTAAAAAAAGAAAAACAAGAAGAGGGCCTGGAAAAATTAAAAAAACAATAAACAAGAGAAAACAAATTTATGTAAAAATAACAAGAAAATTAAGAATTTATGTTAGTGAACTTAAAAAACTTGGAGTAATAAACCAAAAATTATTTACTGAACTTAGGAAAAAAATAAGAATGAGAAATTTTAGAAGCAAGGCCCACCTGAAAGAATATTTAGAAGCAAATGAGAAAATAAGTTTAAAACCAAATGAGATTTTACAAAAATTTTCTAAGTCTAAAAAAGATGATAAAAAAAAACAATATAAACTCAATTACGAATCGGTGCGTAA
>CAZQKV010000102.1:0-3572 GCA_964593995.1 Candidatus Woesearchaeota archaeon | reverse complement strand
TGATGATAATTGTGATAAAGAGCAAGGAGATTTAAGAGGTTCATTATGTGAAATAGGAGGAGAAACAATTTGTAATGATAAATTTGATAATGATGATGATGGAAATGCTGATTGTAGAGATGGTGGTTGTGCTGGCCGAGTAGGAGAACCTGGCGGGACTGCATTATGCGAGGATGGAATAGAGACAATTTGTAATGATGGGTTTGATAATGATGATGATGGAAATATTGATTGTGTAGATACTGGTTGTTATGGAAATGGTTGTGCACTTAAAACTTGGTCAACAGAAACTTTTGTTCCTATTCCTTTTACGACTAGTTGGACAAGTGTTCCTGGAACTGGTATTAGTGTGAGACATATTTATAGAAATCATGTGAATGATAATTATGAAATTGATGTTAGAGGAAATGGGGATTATGAATCGATAACAATTAGTATTGGGGAAGCTAGTGTTCCTTCTGGTTATTTCTTATATGATGCTACTGCTTGTTCTCTAAGTGGGGATACTGATAAGATTGAATGGTCCACAAATCAAGAAGAAATGGGGCAATTACAGCAAGTAATTTCTTTTAATGATAATTTTGAAGTTAAATTAACTTGTCCTGGATTAAGTGTTCCTGATTCTGGAAGTTATTTAGTTTCTGTTGCAAATAGTTTTGTTGGGGGAGCAAGTGAACAAGGAGATTTAAATTTAAATTCTAGGGTTTATGAAAATATTTTACCTAGTGTTAATAGTGTAGAGCCTTCTTCTGTGGAAATTCCTTATAATGGGGGTTTTAAGGTTAGAGGAATTCCAAGTGATGATTCTAATGGAATCTCTAGATGTGGCTTCTTATTGTCAAAACCAGGAATTTCTAGATTTGATATTAGTACTGGGGATTGTATTGGTTTTTTCAATAATATTGTTGAAGACGGGCCATATGCTTTGAGAGTGAATACAACAGATAATTCTTCAAACACAGGAAATCCAAATTTAGGGTCTATTAATGTAAATGTATTACCTATTCAAGAAGAAGTTTCTATAAATAGAGAACAACCATTTTATAATGCTAGTGCAGGCGAGATAATTATTTATAATGCAAATTTTAGAACTGCTGATGGTGAATTAATAAATTCTTGGTCTGCGCAAATTATTGATGCTACAGGGGGAATAGTAAGAGGTTCCCCTATAACTAACATAGGCACAAATCCTGCTTATATTAATGGACAGTTTAGTCTTTCTGGATTAAGTGATGGAATTTATTATTTAATAGTTAGGGCTACTGATGAAGATCTTGATGAAGTTGTCTCAGATAAAAAAGTATTTTATATTTGTTCTTCATATGATTCTTCAGGAGAAAATAATGGGCAAAGATGGAGTTGTTCAAGAGCTGATTTTAGTCAAAAAGGATTTCCAGACCAGTGTGTTGCAGGAGTTAGTTTTAATGTTGATGTTGGGTTTAGTGTTGATTTGTTAAATGCTTCAGCTGACCCATTAAGAAAAATTTCTATTAAAAATAGTGTTAGTAAGATTGAAGCAGCTTATAGAGAATTTTCTAGTGTTGCAATGCAATCATTTAATGTTGGCGCAGGAACTTATGATATTTTGTTTAGTGTTTATGGAGATTCATTTAAGGCAAATATAACAAATGTAGATTTAGTAACAGATAAAGATTATAATCTTGATTTTGATAAGATTTTAGTAGCAGATGGGCCAATTGTTTATGTAGTAGAATCTAATGATTTTAATAATCCAAGAGTAGAATTTGAATTAAGTTATACTGATCTTGATTATACTAATAAAAATGATTTGAGAACAGAAGTTTGTAATTCTGGAACTGGAACTAGTTGTAGTAGTTGGACGCAGGTGTCTTCTGTTTTTGATTTTAATGCAAACACAACTTTTATTGAATTTGGAAGATTAGGCACTTATAGGATTATTGAATCTTCAGCTCCTCCTTTATGTGGCAATGGGCAGTGTGATGCTGGAGAATGCGACACTTGCCCTGATGATTGTAGTTCTGATGATTGTGGTAGTGATTGTTTTGTTTCTGGAACAAAAGTTTCTACACTTAGAAGAGAAGTTAATGTAGAGGAAATAAAACCAGGAGATGAAGTAATTTCTTATGATATTGAAAATAATAAAAAATCTCTTGGAACTGTAACAGAAGTTTATATGTTTGAAAGAGAAATTTATTATTTAATTAATAATGAAATTAAAGTAACAGATCAGCATCCTTTTTATATTAATGGAGAATGGGTTAAGGTTAAGGATTTGGAGGTTGGTGATTTAATGTTTAATGGAAAAGATTATGTTGAAATAAAATCAATTAGATATGTTAGTGAACCTGTTACTGTTTATAATATGTTAGTGAATGATTATTATAATTATTTTGCTGAAAATATTTTAGTTCATAATAAAGGAGGGGGGCCCGGAGGGCCACTACCACAACCGCCTGGAAACGATACTAAATTTGAATTAGAACCAGCTATAATTCAAGTAGAACTTGAAAGAGGACAAAAAACATATAGAAATTTAACTATAACAAGTGTTGTTAATTATCCTGTGGAACTTACTTTAAGTTCTATTGGCTTAGAAAGATTCTTATTAATTAGAGAGAGTAATTTTTTCCTTGGAGCATTAGAAGAAAGAGATGTTGTTCTTGAGTTTTTTGCAAGTGAAGATGAAATGACACAAGTATATACTGGAAATATATCTGCTATAGGGGGAGGGATGACTGAAATTTCTGAAGTTATTGTGGAAGTTAGTGAGGCAGATTCATTACTTAATGTAACTGCAACTATCCCAAAAGAGTATAAACAAAGAAGTTTTGGACAGGATATTAAGGTTTTAATTAATATTGATGATAAAACTATTAGAGTAGTTCCTTTAGATGCAGTACTTTCTGTTTACTTAACTGATATGAATAAGAATATTCTTCAAGAACTTCCTGCTGAGATGGTGACTCTTGGAGAAGATATTTTAATTGAGAGAATTTTTCAATTATCTGAGAATTTAACTGAAGGAAATTATTTGATTTTAGTTAGGTTAGAATATGATGGCAAGATTTTAGAAAGAAGTGATGATTTTGATTTAGAGGAAAGGGAGTTTCCAAAATCAGGAATTGTTAAATATTTAAGGGCTTCAATAATAATCTTGTTGCTGGCTTTAATAATTCTTGCAAGCTTGTTTTTGTATAAAAAGATTTTAGACATGAAAAAGGGAAAGCCTTTATTTTCTTTTAAATCTAAAAAACCTGGGGAACCAAAATCAACTATGCAGAAAATTGCGAAAGAGTCTTATGAACTTCCGAGAGTTATCAAGCCAATGAGGCCTGTTCAAAAAGTTGTGAAAAAAACTGCAAAAAAGAAAAAAGGATTTCTTCCTGATTTAGATTTGATTCCTAAGAAATAATTGTGAGTTTTAATAAGAAGATTTTTTAATTTATAAAAAATCTTCAAGAGGATCTTTAAACATTATTTGATAGACTTTTTGCCTGTATTTTTTAGGAAGCCTTTTATAGGTTGATTGTATGCTTTTGTAGAGCCTGTCCTCATCTTCTTTTCTTCCTTGTCTTTTTGCTTCTTGATAT
>CAZQKV010000101.1:0-3578 GCA_964593995.1 Candidatus Woesearchaeota archaeon | reverse complement strand
TCTGTGACTACAATATCTGCATGAACATATAATTTATTAGGATCACTAATATTAACAAAATCTACATTCTCATATTTGTTACAGATTTTTCTTAATTTTTCTTTCCACTCAGGAAATTCAACAAGCAAGTGATTATGAGGTTTAATTAAAATCCTTGCATTTTTAATATTTGATAGTGTTTTAATAATTTGCTCTCCATGTTTATGAATTGATGAAAATTTAGTCCAGTGAGGAAGATAAGCAATTACTTTTTTAAAATTTTCCTTCCCTAAATTAACATTAAACAAAAAATCTGTTTTTGAAAAACCAGTATTATAGATTTTAGGTTTTTTATTAATTTCAAAATAAAAAAGTTTGATTAATTTTGTAAATTCCGGCCCAGGTGAAAAATGAGCATCATAATTAACTAAAATATGTTTTTGCTCAGGAAGACAATAAACTCCAGCTCCGTGATACATTTGTATTTTTTTAAATTTATTATAAAAACCAGGCAATTTAATAATATCATGAATTTCAGAACAAATAATTAAATCAGGATAAACATAAGGAGCAAGATTAAGAGTAATCAAATATGTTTTTTTGATATATTTTGATAAATAAAATTTTAATTTTCCTGTTGTGTGAGGATAAAAATCGTCTCCAGTAGCAAAAACAAAAAAAACTCTAATCTTTTTGTTTTTCTTTAATTTGAAATAAATCGGTTTAAAAATATCAAAAAAATAATCATTAGTTAATGGATAAACAATTACTTTTATTTTAAAAAAATCATAATAAAGTTTCAAGAACTTATAATAAAGAATTTTCCTAATAAAAAGAAGTGCATAAATTTTAGTTAACAAATAATCAAGCATATTATTTTTCATTTTTTATTTAATCTTTTATCTTGCATTTGTTTAATCTTTCTAATCTTCTTGATATACTCTTTAATAACTTTTTCAGAATCTCCTTGCTTAATAATCTCTCCTTTTTCCATCCAAATAGTCCTATTGCAGTTAGATTTAATCAAATCTAAGTTATGGCTAACTAATAAAGCAGAACATCCTTTTTTTAGTAATTTTTTTATTGCATCTGAACTTTTATTCCTAAAGTCTTCATCACCCCCTGCAAAAACCTCATCAAACAAAAGAATTTCCGGATTACAATGAATAGCAATTGAAAAAGCAAGCCTTTGTTTCATGCCATCTGAAAATTGATATATTTTTGTTTTAACAAATTTTTCAAGGCCTGCAAAATCAACAATCATATTAAATTTTTCCCTAATCTCTTTTTGAGACAACCCTAATAAAGAACCTAAAAAATAAATATTGTCTTTCATAACAAGTCTATCTCTTAATGCTGCTTTAAGACTAATTAAAGGGATGATATTTCCTTTTGTTTGAACTATGCCCTTATCTTTTTTATAAATTCCTGCAATAATTCTAAGCAAGGTACTTTTTCCAGAACCATTTTCTCCAATTATTCCAATAATTTCTCCACATTCAATATTAAAAGAAACCTCTTTTAATGCTTTTAAAATTCTTTTAGGTTCTCTCCCAGAAAAAACAGAAACAACTCTCTGTAAAAAATTCTGATTTTTCTTAAATCCAATCTTAAAATCTTTTGAAAGATTTTTTACAATAACCCTATTAAACTTTTCTTTTTTACTTTTTTCTTCCATTTTCATTTCCACATTATCTTACCTCACATTAATTCTGCAAATTTAGGCTTTAATTTATTAAAAATAATCAATCCAAAAACCAGAAATATTAAAGTATAGCAAAGAGCTCCAAAAATCATCCACAATCCAGGAACCTTAGCATAAATTATTATATCTCTTGAAATACTAATAAAATAATATACAGGATTAAATAAATTAACATAAAATAATTTATCCTGCCCCCCAATAGCATAAAAAATAGGAGTCCCAAGCCAAATCAATCTGACTGCAAAACTCCAAATTCCATCTAAATCAAGAAAATAATTTCTTAAACAAGATAAGATTAAGCTAAAACCAAAAATAAATATTGAAAAAACCAATAAAATAGGAATATAAAACAATACCCTTATTACAGGAACTCTAAATGCTAATAAAACAATTAAAAACAAGATTATTTCAAAAAAGTGTGAAAAAAGATTTTTAATTACAATTGATTTTGGAATAGCTTCTCTTGGAAAATTCACTGCTTTAATAGGCCCTGCATTTTCCCGAATAGACCTGGTTGCTTCAATTGTTGTTTGTTGAAAAAGATTAAACATGATTATTCCTAGAAAAAGATAAACAGCATAATAAGGGATGCCTTCCCCCAACCTATCTGAAAAAATAAGAAAAAGAATAGCAAACATAAACAAAGGATTTAATAAATACCATAAAATTCCAAGATAACTTCCTTCATTTTTTAGCATGAAACTGCTTTTAGCAAAAGAAAGGGCAACTCTAAAAGAGCTCCTAAGATTAAACCTTGCCATAAAAACTAGTTATTAGAACCATTATTTAAATTTAGTTGTAAACAAAAATAAATACTAAAAAACAGGGTTTTATCTTGTAATCTGACTTTCTTACCTAATAATAATCTCTACACAATCTTTATGTTTTAATTTATGTTCTTTGCCAATAGCTTGTTTTGTTTTCATATCTATTGCTTTAATAAAATTCTTTCCAAGATCTGTGTGAACAGCATATGCAAAATCTAAGGCAGTAATGCCCTCCTGAACAAGAAAGCAATCTGGAAGAATATTTCCTTTGTTATCCCCAAACTTAGCACCAACAGGAAATATAGCTATCTGGTTTAATAAATCAAAAACAACTTTATTTAAAACTTCCTGAACACCAGTTCCATGTTCATATTTACTTAAAACATTTTTTCTTATACTTTCTAAAGCTTGTTTTTGTTTTTCATTTAACTCTCCTTTTAATTTAAAATCTTTTTCTCCAGGAATATAATCAATAAGTTCATGGCTACTGGCTTCACGCAAAGCAAGTTCAGAATCAGAACTACAAGGAACAATAATCAGCTCAGGATAAGCTTTTTTCAAATTTCCCAAATTTTCCCCAGAACTTGGCAAGTCAATTTTATTAGCAGCAACAATCATTGGCTTGCTTATATGCCTTAATTCATGAGCAAATCTCATTAATTGATCATCTGTCCATTCACTTGGCTTTTCTGAATTATAACCAAGTTTTAAAACAATATGTTTAACATCCTCTTCTTTAACTTTCAACCCTGAAAACTGCGTAGCAACAGCTTCTGCAAATTCTTTTTTTGTCTGTTGCATTGTTCTTGCAAAAGTTTTCCATACTTTTTTCAAGATTCCAAGATACCATAAATCTAATTCATTTTCTAGCATCTGAATATCATTAATAGGATTATATCCCTTAGTTTCTTTTCCTTCAGAATCTGTTTCTCCTGAAATATCAACAATATGAATTAAAGCATCTGCATTTGTTAAATCACTTAAAAACTCGTTTCCTAATCCTTTTCCTTTACTTGCACCTTCAACCAAGCCTGCTACATCCATTAATTCAACAGGAACAAATCTCTTTCCATTAGCACAATAACCAGTTCTAGGATTGCATTTAACACCTAATTCACCACATAAAG
>CAZQKV010000100.1:0-3616 GCA_964593995.1 Candidatus Woesearchaeota archaeon | reverse complement strand
ATAGGGAAGTATCGTGAGTCTTATAAACAAGGCACACAAGTAGGAAACCAGTTTGGTCCTTTAGAATTAGAATTAGCTAGAGAATTACTTGCAGAAGTTGAAAAAAGAAAGCAAAAATTTTCTCAGCCTAGCTTGCTTAAGCAGTTTTATGATATGTTTGGAAGGGTTTGGACAGGAAAATGAAATGGCAGAACATTAATCTTTAAAAACTCAAAATGAGAGGTAAATATATGAAACTTAATCTGGGTTGTGGGGAGGATTATAAGAAAGGATATGTTAATTGTGATATTTCTAAAGATGTGAAGCCTGATAAGGTAGTTAATTTAGAAAAGAAACTGCCTTTTAAAACTAATTCTGTGACTGAGATTTTAGCTAATCATGTTTTAGAGCATGTTTATAATTTTGTTCCAGTAATGCACGAGCTTTGGAGAATTTACAAAAAGAATGCTAAGATTATCATAAGGGTTCCTTTTTACTCTGCGTGGGGGCAATTTAATGATCCAACCCATGTTAGATTTTTTACTCCTTTTACATTTAATTACTTTAAAAAAAAGGGTTTTTCATATGAAGTAAAGTGCAATAAAGATATGTTTGAAGTAAAAAAAGTTAAAATTAATTTTGGAATTGGTAAATCTTCTGTATTAAATTTTTTAATTAACCCGTTTGTAAATTTAAACCATAAGTTTTATTGCAGGTTTTTTGCATGGATTTTTCCTTGCGCAGAAATTTATTATGAGTTAAGAGTGATTAAGTAAATTTCCTGAGAAAGATTAATATAAAGTGAATAGGGATAAACATTCACAATAATTCTTAAAAACTTTTAAGTTGTTTATTATTAATGGCAAAAGATTCAGATAGTGCTGGAACCCCTGAAAGTTCTGTAATTGAGTTGTCTTCTATTTGTCTTCCTGGTTCAATGAATCGGGGGGCATATGGAAAAATAATTAGTATCTTTGAGAGAGATTTAGAAGCTAGCCAGAATGAGGCTGTGAGAGATCATATAAAGGAGATTATTTTAAGATTAAAATTAGGATATGAAACACAGAATAATGAAAAATATGATGCTAAAGTTTGGGTTAGGGCAAGATCTCTTGCAAGAGCTGATGAAAATTATGATTTAAGTAATCCTGTTTCTAGGGTGGAGGAAGCAAGTAAGTATCCTTTTGCTTATGTTTTTTGTTTGAGACATTATATAAGAGAGTCTGAAAAAGAACTTCCTATGCCTTTTGTTATTGGACAAGTTTTTGGTTATAGAAATGATTTAGAAAAAAAATTAGCTGAATCACAAAAACCAGAAAGAGCTGAGAAAGGCCTTCTGAATTTATATGGAAGTTTTTTTGGTTCTAGTGAACAAGGAAAAATTACAGGAAGTATTGATAAAACAAATATTAGATTTGTAAGAACTATGGAGCGATCTGATTTAGGAAAGGCAGATAGAGTAAAGCTTATCGAGTTTCAAGGATATTCAGAGAGACCAGGGGTATATAGTGGCGATTGGAGGTTTTCAGAAGTTAAAGAAGATGAGTTTCAGAGGGGAAAATTTAGTTTAGTTTTAGATTTTGTTGTTAGATAATTTTTTCATTTTTTTATTAAGTAGTCACTAACAAAACATTTATAAACTATTGTGTAGTGGGTAATTTATGGAACATTTAGCTATTATGAAAAAATCTTGGGGATTAATTGATAAGATTCTTAATGGTGAGAAGACAATTGAATCAAGATGGTATATGAATAAATCTGCTCCTTGGAATAAGATTGAGAAAGGAGATGTTGTTTATTTTAAAGATGCTGGTGAGCCAGTTGTTGCAAAAGCTGAAGTTGATAGGGTGGAACAATATTCAAATCTTACTTCTAATAATGTGAGAGGGGTTTTAGATAAGTATGGGCAAAAAGATGGTCTGGGTGTAGAAGATTTACCTAAATTTTATGAACTTTTTAAAAATAAGAGATATTGTATTTTAATATTTTTAAGAAATGCTGAGAAAGTTAAACCTTTTAAAATTAATAAAACTGGTTTTGGAATAGGCTCTGCATGGTTAGTAGTTGAAAATATAAATAAATTAAAGAGGGCTGGTTAAATGACAAAAGAAATTAAATTAAATGTTGATAAAGATTCATTTAAGAAAGTTTTAAATGGTGAGAAGAATTTTGAAGTTAGACTAAATCATTATAGTATTCGGGAAGGGGATATTGTTATTTTAAGAGAAGAAGATAGGGAAAAAGAAGTTGGATTTCTTATTGGTAGAGAAATTAGAAAAAAAGTGAAGTGTGTTTTAAAAATAAAGGATTTGAATTATTGGTTAGATGAGGAGGTAGCTGAGCATGGATTTATTGTAGCTGGTTTTGAATAAAATGTATATTGTAAAAAAGAACATTAAAGGCAAAGAATATTATTATTTAAATAGATCAGTTAGGCAAGGAAATAAGGTTTTAAGTAAAAATGTTGCTTATCTTGGCAAGGATAAGGAAGAAGCTGAGAAAAAAGCTGATGAAATCAGGCAAAGAGAAAAAGGTGATAAGGTTATTGAAAAAGCTAATGAGATTATTGGTGAGGTAGCTAGTTCAGAGCAAAGCTCTGAAGGAGAAAAAAGGGAGAAAACAGAAAAGGAAAAAGTAGGGAAATTAACAATTGACGAATTAGCAAATTTTTGTAAAGAAAAAGGATTTGTGTTTAGAAGTTCTGATGTTTATGGCGGTATGGCTGGTTTTTGGGATTTTGGGCCAATTGGAGTTGAGTTATTTAATAATATTAAAAAACATTGGTGGGATTTTTTTGTGAAAGGCAGGGAAAATATGGTTGGTGTTGAAGCAAGTGTAATCAGCCATCCTACAACCTGGAAAGCAAGCGGGCATGTTGATAGTTTTAATGATATTTTTGTTAGATGCAAGAAATGCGAGAAAACAGGGAAGCTTGATGAAAATGAATTAGGCAAGGTAAAATGTGAGTGCGGTGGGGAGTATGAAAGTCAGGGAAAATTTAATTTAATGTTTCAAACTAAAGTTGGAAGTGTAGATGCTGAAACAGCTTATTTAAGGGGAGAAACTGCTCAAGCTATGTTTATGGATTTTAAATTAATTCAGCAAACATCAAGAAGACAATTGCCTTTTGGAATTGCACAAGTTGGTAGATGTTTTAGAAATGAGATTTCTCCAAGAGATTTTTTATTTAGAAGCAGGGAATTTCATATTGGTGAATTTGAATTTTTTATTAACCCTAATGAAGACAAGTGCGAGTTATTAGAAAATATTCATTTAGATTTAAAAGTTAAGTTGCTTGATGAGGAAACTCAGAAAGCTGGAAAAGATAAGCTTGCTGAAACTACAATTGGTGAGATGTTGAAAAAAAGGAAATTAGGTGAGTGGCATGCTTACTGGTTAGCTGAGCAGGTTTTATGGTTTTATAGTATTGGTTTAAATGAAATAAAAATAAGAGAACATACAAAAGATGAATTAAGCCATTATTCTAGTGCAACTTTTGATATTGATTATGAATATCCTTTTGGAAGCAAGGAAGTTGCAGGAATTGCTAATCGTGGTCAGTATGATTTAACTCAACATGAAAAAGAAAGTGGAGAGGGTTTAGAAATTTTTGATGAAGAAAGTGGGAAAAGGATTT
>CAZQKV010000099.1:0-3649 GCA_964593995.1 Candidatus Woesearchaeota archaeon | reverse complement strand
CAGGAATAAGGATCTTTCCTCCTTTTTTAATTGTCTCTTTTATTGATTGTATTAATTGTTCTTCGGATTCTTTTCTAGGAGCCAAAACATCATTTCTGCTTCCGTAAGTTGACTCAATAATTGCAGTTTCTAATCTTGGAAAATTTGAAATCCCTCTATCTAATAATTTTGTTTTTGCATACTTTAAATCTCCTGTATAAAGCAAATTATGGGACCCATTACCTATATTAATGTGAACCATTGAGCTCCCTAATGCATGCCCAGCATTATATAATGTTATTCTCATATCTGGAGCAATATCTGATACTTCATTATAACCAAGACAGATTGTATGCTTGACCATTTCTTTTACATCAACTGAGGAAAACAAAGGGGCCGCTGCTTGTTTATATGCAACACCAATAAAGTCTAATGCAAGGAGTGCTGCAATGTCTCTTGTAGGAGCAGTCATGTAAACTGGCCCTCTGTAACCCATCTTAAATAAGTAAGGAATCAATCCCGAATGGTCAAGGTGCGCATGAGTTAAAATTATAGCATCAAGCTCACTTATTTTAAATTCTGAAACATCTAAATAAGGAAATTTCTCTTTTCCTTTTCCGGCAACATTAATCCCACAATCTAATAAGACCTTGGTTTGAGAAGTCTGTAAAAGAAGGCAACTTCTTCCAACTTGTCTTCCTCCTCCTAAAAAAGTAACACGAATCCATCCTTCCATTTTCTCAGGATTCCACTCTTTGTAAATTTTCTTTCCTACCAAATTTAAAAAACGTTTTCTTATGTTGTTATTTTGATAGAGAACCGCCCTTATACTCTCTGTTATTTTACTTTTAATTGCAGGGCTTCTTTGAACTTGGGGTGTCCAAAAAGTCTTTTCACGAATCTCCTTTAAAATTAATCCTGATTTTCCAATAACTAGTCCAGGCCTTTTAGCTTCTATAACCACTATGCTTCTTTGAGGATCAAAAAGGACTTCACTTAAACAAGAATCTTCAGGAATAATTTTTTTTATTATTTTTTCAGTCTCTTCTTGTATTTTTAATAATTTAGGATCTGCTCTTAGTTCTATTCTTTTTTTAAATTTATTAACTAATTCTCTTATTTTTCCTTCATTATCTTTAAAAAAATCTATATCATCAGTATATAAGACAATATTTGCCCCTTCAAAGTTTGCACTACTTATAACCTTTGGTAAGTCTTTTTGTATGTCTTTTAGAATGTCTGCCATTTTCTATAATTAGTCTTTTTGAATCTAAATTTTTAATTGCTGGTTAAGTAAATTTTACTCTCTATTTTTCAATTGTACAACTGCTTCTTGAGAAAGCACTTGTTTTATCCCCTCTTTTGTGATTGTAAATACATCTATACCTTCTCCTGAAGCAGGATCCCGATTAGATGAAGCATTTACAGCTTTTTTTGCTAATTCAATGCCTTGTTTTAGATTCATCTCTTCCTCATATTCTGAATCTAATATTGGATTCACGTGCATCATTCCAGAGCCTGTAGAGGAATATTTTTTTATTTCTTTTATATATCCATCTGGGTGAACATCATATAAATAAACTCCTTTATCATCCCAACCAGCTAATAAAAAATGAGTTATGCCTGGTATTGCTGAAAATTGCCTTATATTTTGATAAGCAATTGCAGCAAACAGATTAGCTGATTCTTTAATACTTGGTTTTTTCTTGCTTTTTAATTCTTTTAATTTTAATTCAGACCTGACAATTTTAATAACTTTTTGCAAATCAGAAGCAACCCCTGCTGTTGTAACTATCACATTATCATTTACCTGTTCTATTTTTTGCTCATCTTTTGCAGCATTATAAACGACCCCTCCTCCACTATCTGCATAAATTCCTTTTCTATCTGCAGCTAAGAGAACTCCGTCTTTACAAACAATTCCAAGAGTAGTTGTACCTGTTTTACGAATGTATTTTTTTAATTCGTGGTCCATTTTATTAATTTTTTAAAAATTCTAATCACTTAAGGTTATTTATTAATTCTTTTTAGAATTTACAATAATACGTATAATTAATAGTTTATAAAGTTTTTTATTTTGAGTGAAAAGGGAAAACCAAAGAGAAAACAATCTCAATCAAATTTATAAACCTTATTTCTTAAACAAAAACATGGAACAAGAAATTGAGCAGTTTTTAGATGAACAAGATGAAATAATTGCTCCGATTAGGAGGCAATTAGCATTTACTTATTGGGATGCTGCAATTACTGGAAAACAGGAATATTATGATGAATATGAAAGATTAGGAGTAGAACTTGAAAAAATCTTTAATAATAAAGAGACTTTTGAAAAAATTAAACAATATTTAAAACAAGATATAGAAAATCCTATTATTAAAAGAAGATTGCAATTGTTGTATAATAATTATCTAGGTTCTCAAGGAGATATGGAACTTATGAAAGAGATTATAAAAATATCAACAAAAATAGAAAGAGATTTTAATACTTATAGATCAAAAATAAATGAAAAAGAATATACTGATAATGAAATAAAAGACATATTAAAACAAGAAACAGATTCTGAAAAACTTAAACAAGCTTGGGAAGCTAGTAAAAAACAAGGAGAAGCTGTTGAACAAGATTTAATAAAATTAATAAAATTAAGAAATAAACTTGCTAAAAGTTTGGGATTTGATAACTATTATACCTTATCTTTAACTGTTTCAGAACAAAGTGAGAAAGAAATTGAAGAAATTTTTAATGAGCTTACTAATTTAACAAATGAGCCTTTTAAAAAATTAAAAGATGAGATTGATGAGTATTTATCAAAAAGATGTAATATTTCTAAACAAAAACTAAAACCTTGGCATTATCAAGACTTGTTTTTTCAAATGGAACCGAAAGTTTTTAATGTTGATTTAGATGAAATTTATTCAAAAGATATTTTAGAAATTACAAAAAAGTTTTATGAAAGTATTGGATTTGATATTAATGATATTTTAGAGAAAAGTGATTTATATGAAAGACCTGGCAAATATCCTCATGCTTGCTGTATTGATATGGACAGAAAAGGAGATGTCAGGACATTGCAAAATATAAAAAATAATGAAAAATGGATGGAAACAATGCTTCATGAACTCGGACACTCTATTTATAATAAAACCATTGGGCCGATTAGTTATGAAGAATTGCCTTTTACTTTAAGATGGCCAGCACACATTTTTACTACAGAAGCAATTGCATTATTATTTGGAAGGTTATCAAAAAATAAAGCATTTATAAAAAAATATTGTGATGTTAGTTCTGAAGAAGCAGATAAAATCGGTGAGGAATTAATTAAAGTCCTAAGAGCAAGAGAACTTATTTTTGCAAGATGGTCGCAAGTTATGTTTAATTTTGAAAGACAACTTTATAAAAATCCTGACCAGGATTTAAATAAGCTTTGGTGGGAGATGGTAAAAAAATATCAACTTATTAATTTTTCAAGAGATAAAGCAGATTGGGCATCAAAAATACATTTTGTAAGTTCTCCTGTTTATTATCATAATTATCTTTTAGGAGATCTGCTTGCTTCTCAATTAAATAATTATATTGGAAAAAATATATTGTATACTGAAGAAATAAATAATTTAGATTATTCAGATAAGCCTGAAATTGCAGAATTTCTTAAACAAAAAGTATTTTCTGTTGG
>CAZQKV010000098.1:0-3737 GCA_964593995.1 Candidatus Woesearchaeota archaeon | reverse complement strand
GAGCTTCTTCTTCTGCAGGTTCAGCTTCTTCTACAGGAGCTTCTTCTTCTGCAGGTTCAGCTTCTTCTGCAGGAGCTTCTTCTGCAGGAGCTTCTTCTTCTGCAGGTTCAGCTTCTTCTACAGGAGCTTCTTCTTCTGCAGGTTCAGCTTCTTCTGCAGGAGCTTCTTCTGCAGGAGCTTCTTCTTCTGCAGGTTCAGCTTCTTCTACAGGAGCTTCTTCTTCTGCAGGAGCTTTTTTTGTAGTTTTCTTTTTTTTAGTCATATTTAAAAACTAATTAATTTAGTTAAAAAGAAGTATTTTCTTTGCTTTTTAAATCTTTTTAAAAAAATTCACTCAAAGAAGGGGTAACAAATCTTGTTTACATTTAAAAAAACTTATTAAACTAAGATTATTAGTAAAAACATGGATAATGTAAAAATTTTTGAGAAATTTATAATAATTTCAGGGATAATTTGTTGTGCAAGCTTTTTTACTTCACTAGTCTTGGTAGCAAGCATAACAGGAAGTGCTGTTGGAGAAACTCGAGAGAGGTTTTACGATCTTTTCTTTATTCTTATAATTTCATTTATCTAGTCTATGGGAGTTGTTTTTTGGTACATACATAATCGCAAAAAGAGATTTAAAAAAGTGGTTAATATTAAAAAACTTTTAAAAGAGTCTAAAAACTCTACTGACTAAGATAAAGAATATAGTAACATTTAAATTAGGCAAAATCATAATAAAATAATGAAAAAAAGAGTTGAAATAAATGAAGGATCTGAAGAACCTCTCCCAGCTATAAGCAAGCCTGTAAATAAATCTGCTCCAAAAGAGAAAGATATGCTCCCTGCTATAGAGAAGCCTGCCCCTATAAAAAAGACTGCTTCTCCTATAAAAAAACCTGTAACAAAAAAAAAGACTAAAGAGGAAATTAGAGAAGAGGAAATAGGGATAAAAAGGAAAGAAGATATTCCTATGGATATAAGAGAGATTTATGAGGAACATGTAGAAGAGTCTCTTGAAAAAAGGAAATATCAAAGGATAAGAAAGAACTTATTTTATACCCTTATTATTTTTGGATTTTTAGGATTAATTGTTGCTCCTATGTTATCTACTTATTTTGAATTTGCTGTTAATCCTGAAGCAGGGGTTGTTAAAGCAGCATGGGAAACCATGCCTTTAGGAGAAAGAATAGATTTTAGCATTAAAAGCTCACTTAAACATTGGTATTTTTATTTTATACCTATTGCATTTTTTGTCTCAACAGTATTTTTTACCCGCAAGGATGGGGATTAGAAAAAGTTTGGGAAAGAATTAATGTGTGCCCAACAAGATAATTTACAAACAATTATCTAAAATTTGCTTGAATTTTTAGTATATAAGACTATATATAGTATCAGATATACTATATTCCATGGTTAAGACTGAAATAGAGAAAAGCGAATTAAAACAACGGAACTTACTAAAAGGCTGTTATGGAACATCTGAATGGTCAGCAAAGTCTGGTATTTGTTGCGGATGTAAGTGGAAGGATGATTGTGGGAAGATGAATTTAAGACGCTTAAAAGATTAATAAATTTTGATTTTATAGAATAAGAAAAAATCCTTTGGGTGAGAACAGAATAAAAGTGTTTGTTTGTGTGTAGAATCGCTTAACTCTTTTTATTTTTTGAGAGTAATTTATTCAATTTTACATTTAAAACTATAAATCCAACAAAAAGAAATATAAATATCCAATCTTGTTTATCCCAATTAATTTTTAAACCAATTGTGGCCAAAAGCATTAATACAAAACTAACAATCCACCAAAACGTTAAACTTTCCAAAAATTTATATTTCATCTTAATAAAATTGGCTACCAATTAAACCTTTAAATACTTTTCCAAATATTATCATTTTAATTTCTTAATCTCCACCCCCCAAGCATCAACTTGATAAATTTCTGGATTAGTGAATTTTAAGCTTATTAAAGCTATTATAAACAAATAGCAAATCGCAAGATAATAAAATATTCAATTCCTTTGAAGGCGTTTTTTAAAATTAATCATTTGCTTAAGTTTGTTTTGTATGTAATTTTCTGAAATTTTCAACATTTTTTCTAGTTATAAAACTTCTAAATTTATCAATATCAAAAATAGAATTGGAAAAACCAATATTAAAATTATAATTTTCTAGTAAAAAATTAACCTGAGATTTTTTTATAATTAGTTTATCCTTAATATTTTCTAAAAATTCTTTTACCTGATTTTTTTTAGTAAATGTTAATTCATAAATTCCATTTGATTTCTTTTGGTATATTGCACCAAACCCAATAAAATATTTAATCTCGTTTAATATTTCAACTTGGCTACTGTAGATTCTAATAAGAATTGCAAAAGTTACTGGGGCGTTTTTTACTTTGTTTATATGAATATTACCTTCTCCATCAAAAAAACCTGCAATATAATCCCAATTCATTTTATTTTTTATCCTCTCCCTAACCACCTTTTCAAACTCGTCCAAGTAAACCAAAAAGGCATAGGGAAAACGAAAAAAACAACCTCAAAACCTTTTAGAGCTAAAATAAGCAAGAAAACCCCTAATGAAAACCATATCACTGCCCAAATTAAACCCATCATATCCTTAGGTTTCTTCTCTATTTCTGGTTTGTAATTATTTAAATCAGGCCCCTTATGTCTTATTTTATATTTTTTATCTTTATTTTCAAACCATTTATCCATTTTATTTTCCATAAGCCTCTAAATTTCTGTCATCTTATAACCTTCTTAATTTTCTTGCATCTTTTACAGATAAACCTTTGCATAAACTTACCACCACCATAATTTTCATAGCCCATATATTTAATCCATTTATGGAAGCCAAAAAAACATTTTATTCCCATTTTAAATTCTAAATCGTGGTATATTTAATCCAGAATTTCTCTTCTTAGCTTTCTTTTTCTTTATTTTATCCTTATCACTTTCTTCATTATGAACTTTCTTATGACAAGTGGGGCACAAAACCATTAAATTTTTCTCTCTGTCATAATGTGCCTTTTTCTTTCTTTTGGTATACATTTCATATTGAGGAAGCTCTAATCCTTTTGATTTATACCCTGCAACTGCTTTTCTATGATGAACTACTAACAAGTTTTGAGAAAATGCTTTTCTACATCTTTGGCATTTATTCCCTTTTTTCTTTTTAACTTTCTTCTTATCGCTCTGAGTTAGAGTTCTCTCCCCTTTTCTCTTTATCCTCATTTTTGAAAGTCTCAAGGGCTTCATTTTTGGAACATCAAATAATCCCATGAAGAATTTAATAATTGATATTATAAAAATCTTACTAAAAAATCCCCCTTACCAAGGCTCAACATACACTTCAGTAGTTTTATCTAATATTGTCTGAAGTGAATATTTCGGTCGAACAAATATCAGTGCATTGTTCTCAATCAACATATTACCTAACAAAAATTATAAATCATCGACTCTTGGCCGATGATTCAAATCCCTTGGGCAAGAGTCGAACTTGCATTAAGCGGTCTACAGCCGCCTGTAATAAACCGTTATACGACCAAGGGTTGTATTAGGGGTTGTATTTAGGAGAAATTTATCATATTTAAACTTTATTAACAAATTGCTAATGTGTCATCCACACACATATGTCCTACCCCTAAAACAACTTATGAAACGCAAAATAAACACTTGCAGGGCTCTTTTTTCCTAAACTTGTATGTGGTCTTGAGTGATTATATCTCATTCTAAAATCTTCTGGGCATTTG
>CAZQKV010000097.1:0-3754 GCA_964593995.1 Candidatus Woesearchaeota archaeon | reverse complement strand
TAAATATTTCTCCTAGCGAACCTTTCTTATATGCTCTAATCATTCCTCTTGTTTTATCACCTTCTTCCCTAGGAGGAGTGATTGCTAAAATATCACACCAAACATTATTTCTCCCAAATTCTAAACAAGAAACATTTCTAATAATCTGAACTTCAAGCCGGTCTTTATTTTGTTTTCTCATTTCCAAATCATTAATTTACAAAAATCAAAACTAATCCCCCTAAAACAAGAATTATCCCTGCTATTCTAAACATAATCTTTAATCTTTCTTCAGTATAAAACCATTGATAAAACTTGTGTGCTCCTTTTCCCATATTCTTATTATTAAAAAAGAATAAAATTCCTATTGCAATAAGAATAATACTTACAATTAATTTTGAGGTTTCCATATTTTAAAAAACTAAATATTGTTTAAAAACCTTTTCTCAAACATCAATCAATCCATCATCTGATACTTTTACTTTCACTTCTATATTTCTTTTTCTCCTTCAATTTCTTTAACATTTCTGCTCTTTCCTCGGCTTGTTTTTCATATATTTCCGCTTCACTTAACCAATATGAAGGGGTAGTATCTTTATTTCCAGGTTCTGTTTCTGCCTTAATCCTATGCTCTTTAGCTCGCTTTAATAAGCTTTCTTCTTGTCTTTTTAGCCTTTTTTCTCTTTTAACCATTTTTCAACTTCTTTAATCTCTTTATTTATATAATTCATAAGCCTTTCAGCCTCATTAACCGGGAGATTATATAATATTTTTCCTTTGTTGTTTTTAACTTTTAAATATTCTTCATAAGCAATTAAAGAACCTGCTATTTTTTTAATTAATCTAAGAAATTCTTTTCTCTTCCATTGTTTATTTTTCCTTAAACAATCAATAATATAAAGTGTTCTGAGTCTTAAAATAAGAGCATAAGAAGTAGCATCTCCTTCTAACAAACCCATTTCTTTTGATAATTTAATACTTGCTTCAACAACTCTCATTGCAGATTTTGTTGTATCAATATGCCATTTAAGATTCTTTTTGTTTAAGGGAAAATCAATATATCCCCTTAACAGCGGTTTATTAAGTACTGCTTTGGCTTCAATTATCATAGGAAGGATAGGAAGGGCATTTTCTTTTAGCTGCCTTTCAACTTCTTCTTTGTTTACACAAACTATTTCATACTTCCCTTTCTTAATTTTTTTATTTATTTTATCTGTTATAACTAAAACATCAACATCACTCTCTATAGTCTGCTCTTCCCGCGCATAACTTCCAATTAAGTAAATTCCCAGCACATCCTTTAATAATTTCTTCTCTAATAATATCCCTAAAATATCTTTTTCTACATTTAGCGGCTGTAAGACTACCTTCACTTGCGTATTCAAAAATTCCTTTGGCAATAATACTCCTGCTGAATTTCCAACTCTAATAGCAGATCTAATCAATTCATTTTCCATTAAGTTATAACATGTTATAACTATTTAAACATTTCGATTTAATAAGTTGACTTTTCTCATTTTTGCCAATACTTAGTGTAAAAAATCATATCAGGTCATGAGTTTTCAAAATATAAAAATGTCAAAGTTAGATTAGTTGATATTAAAAGCGAAGCAACAACCACTATTTTCGGAGACTATATATCAATTCACTTAATCAAAGATAAACCCATAATTATAATGATAAAAAATAAAGACATTGCTGATTCTTATAGAAATTATTTTAATCATATATGGAAAAATGCTAAGTTTTAATCCCTTAAAAACCCCTTAACAATATCAGAAACCTGCCTGCCCTTATATTTTCCTTCTTTTAAATAATTATCATTGCAAAAATCAACATGTGCTACTCCAGGCAAATGGATGTTTTTCACATTTTTGCCTTTTAAAAGTACAGTTCTAGAAAAAGGGAACAAAATAACTTCACCAATATGCCCAAATGTGTCTGCTTTTGAATAAATATTTACAATAGGGGGGCTAGGAAAATCTACTTTTTTATGACTGTCTACAGAAGCAATTAAAACCACTTTCTTAATATTTTCAAAATAACTTTCATCAATTGCATCAAGAACTATCTGCCCACCCAAACTTATTCCAACAATTTTCACATTATAATTTTTATATTTTCTTAATCTTCTCAACAACCTCCTTTTTGCTATCCATAAAGAAATATTGCTAATCCCACGATTCCAGTGAACAAAAACAACTTTAGTATTTTTTAATCTGATTTTTTCCCTCCAAAATCTTGGATGATCAATTAAAATAACCTCTACTTTAAATAATCTTGAAAGAAAATTTACAATTCCCTGAACAATCCAAGGCCATTTTAAAAGGCCCCTTACACCAGGAACAATAATTATAACCTCTCTTGTTTTCATGATATAATAAGAAAAAGTTTATTTATAATTTTATGGGAAGAAATTTAAGCAATTTTTGTGTTATTTTAGCCATTTTTAACCCAAAAATTCCAGTTCCCTTTATAAGTGTTTCGTTGTCTCTTAAGTATAGTTACATAGTTAAGGATAATTAAACAAATAATTTATAAATTAATAGCTGCTCAAATCCAGCTAGAAATCCAAATGCCAACATAATGTGTTACTAAAATAACAATTATTGCTAAAGCTAAATGTTCTAAAACAATTTTAACAGAACTGTCTTTCTTTAGTTTAGCAACATAAAAACTAAAAATACTGATTAATACTAAACCCCAAACAATACTTATTCCCACTGCTATATTAATTTCAAAAATTAAAAAAGGAATTATGAAAGTTAATGCAAATATTAATTTAGAGAAAAATGTAGCAATAGTAGCACCCCAAACATGCTCTACAGACTTTTTCTTATCAGATTCTTCAGAAATATGCATGCCCATAGCATCTGACAAAGCATCAGAAATTGCAATTAATAAAATCCCTGCTAAAATAATTTTCACAGAATGTGTGCTTGAATTTAATCCAACAATCAAACCTAAAGTAGTTATTATTGCAGATGTTAATCCAAATCCAACCCCTTTTCTAATCGGCAGTTTCATAAACTAAATTAGAAAAATTGATTTAAATATGTTTTTACTTATTTAAATCAATGAATATGCTTAACAGCTTCATAAATTACTTCAAATTCTTTTTTTAATCCCTGCAAAACTTCTTCAACTTGCTCATAAAGGTTGCCTTTTTTTCTCCAGTGAAACAAACTTCTTGAAGGTTTATTAAAAAGCATTAAAATTCCAAAATGCTGTTTTTCAGTAACTTCTACAACCCTGCTAGAATAATAAATAGGCCTTGTTGTTAAATGAAGTGTCACTGGCTTTTTTCCAATAGTAGTTATCTCAAAACTATTTAAGGGGATTCCATTTATTAAAGCATTTTTCAAATATTTGGCTTTGGTATTTAATCTCTTTCTTTTCTTCTCATTAATATTAGGATCAATGCATTCATAAGGCTCATTTTCAATAATTTCTAATAAGGAACTCACTGATAAATAGCGCTCTCCTGGCCCAAGTTTTAATAATTTTTCTGCCGCATGATTATGATAAAATTCTTTATTATCATAATCATAAAAAGTAATTGGAATTTTCTTTGCTTTTGGGTCTAAATGTATATAAGTATTTACTCTTCCTGCAAATGCATATCCTTGGAAAATAGCAGATTGTTTTGATGCAAGATGGACTTTTCTTTCCAAAGCCTGTTTAGGGCCGTCTAGCCAATCATTTAACGCCTTATTGGGACCTTTATTTCTCTCAGCCACTGCACATATCTGATGCAAGGGAACTCTTACTTCAT
>CAZQKV010000096.1:0-3760 GCA_964593995.1 Candidatus Woesearchaeota archaeon | reverse complement strand
TTAATGATAGTTTGGTAACTTATACATACCAAATTCAAGCAGATGAATTTGATGGACAGGATTTAACTTATTTTGAGGACAATCTTCCAAATGGAGCAATTCTTAATTCAAGCACTGGAATTTTGTCTTGGACAATTAATTCTAGTTATATTGGAATTTACGAAAATGTTAGGTTTACTGTTAGTGATGGCAATTTAAATTCTTCAGATATTGTTGATATTATTATTAAAGATTCAAAAATTATTTATGTAGATAATCAACTTATGGATAACTGCTCTGGCGATTATTCAATTGCAAACAGGGATTGTTCTGGAAGCGACGGGGATGCTTATGTTAGCGTTCAAGTTGCTGCTGATAATGCTTATACAGGAGATACTGTTTACATAAGAAACGGGACTTATAGGGAAAGCATTCGCATCCCTCATGAAGGACAAGCAAATAATCTGATTATTTTCAAAGCTTATAATAATGAAGATGTTATTGTAGATGGCTCTGAGATATTAACTGGCTGGCAACAATGTGATCAAGTAGAATGTCCGAATAATTCAAATTATGCAAATATTTATTACACAACAGTTGATTGGAATTTTAGCAAGGTCTTTGAAAATAATGAGTGGATAACAAATGCAAGAGAGCCAGATTTTGGATATATTAATACAACAAGAAATGAGGGAGAATTAATTATTTATAGTAGTAATTTTACTGAAAATCCTGATTATTACCTTAATGCTTTAATAGATTATCAAGGAACTAATGACCGTGGCGCGTTAAGTTATGACCAATTCAAAGTTATTAATGCAGGAGGCGGCTGGGTTGAAGTTAATTTATCTGGATTAGGGCCTCATTGGGGAGAACCAATGTTTTGGGCAGGCACAAATCCTTGGGTTTATTTTAGAAATAAATTAGAATATGTTGATAGGCCTGGTGAATGGGCTGTTGATAGAACTGTCTGGCCTTATAGAATTTATTTATGGCCAAAACAAGGAGGAAATCCAAATAATTATAAAATTGAGGCTCCGAAAAGAAATAATGGCATAACTCTCTCAGGATGGCCTTTGCAGTTGAGTTATATTGTTTTTGATGGCATTGATGTAGCTAAAGTGTGCAAGTATCCTTCACATAACGCAGGAAATGGATACACATTAGGAAGTGCCTCTAAAATAACTATACAAAATGCAGAAATCTGGGGAAATGAAGGAGGGATAACTAATAGAAATCCTGATGGGTATAGATTTATTAATAATCATATTTACTGGAATCAATTTGGTATTACTAATGGAGCAAATGCTTGGGTTCAAAGACCTGCTAATATGAGTTATATAATCGGAAATAATATCCATCACAACCAGCAAGATGGAGTAACAATTTATAGTGAAACTTATTTTATTGTTAAAGACAATCACATACATCATCATACAACAGATAATACTCACACTGATAATTTTCAGACTGCTTGGGTAGGACATATATATCTTCTTGATAATACATTTCATGACGGTGGGCAAGATGTTATAATGCAGTATTCTGATAATGTTGTTTTTTCAGGAAATATTGTTTATAATGCAAAATCAAGAGGTTTTGTTTTTGATCGCTATCAAAGAAATTTGATATTTGAAGGAAATACTATTGGCTATTCAAGATATGCTCCAATGGCTGGCTTAATAAACAGAAATACTTTTTATAAAAATAATTATTTTGAAACAGGATTTACATCCCTTAATTTAAATGCTGGAGATGGGCACATAACTGGATCAGATTATAATTATTTTTCTGATAAATATGTTAGAATTGGTTATGGAGGAATTTCTTATTCAATAGAGGACTGGCTTGGTCTGGGTTTTGACACTCACAGCACTTTTGGAGGGAGTGTGTTTAAAAATGTTCCTTTGGGGTTGCATATTGTTAATTATTGGAGTACAAGAAACACTTTAAAAATTGACAATGCTAATAAATATTTTAAGGTTGGGGATATTGTTGAGTATTGTAATGATGGAATTATTAGGAAAGTAACAGGAGTTGATTTGAGTAATATCATAATTGATATACCATTAGATTATGACCATATAGGTTCAAATTGGGCATGTTATGTCTTACATTGGGGTGGAAACACTGATGTTGAAGAGGATTATAGAGTATTAGGAAATGCTTGTACAGCTTCTGCTAATGAAAAAGTTGTGGGGAGCACAGGATGTTATAATTGTACTTCTGCAAGCCCTTTGGCGTTTTTTACAATGAATAAAGATTCTATTTATGATTCAGAAACAAGTTATTTTGATGCATTTTTTTCAAGAGCTTGTTCAGGAAGTGTAAGTAGTTATCAATGGGATTTTGGGGATGGTAATACAGCAACAGGAGAGCAGGTTGAGCATATTTTTGATGCAGGAGATTATAATATTACTTTAACAGTAACAAATACTGATGGCTTGTCTAGTAGTTATAAAAAATCAGTGCATGTTGTTCAATCTTTAGTTAAAAATCTAAATTTATATTTAAAGTTAAATAATACATTATTAGATTCTTCTGGGAAGTTTAATCACGGAGTTTGGAAAAACAGCGAGAGTTATGGAGTTGGGATTGAGGGAAGCGCTGTTAAATTTGATGGGCTTGTTGATGGTCCTTATTTTATTGTTAAGGATATGGATTTGTTAAGAGGAATGGATAAGTTAAGCATTTCTGTTTGGGCTAAAAAAGAGAATGCAAGTCAAGGAGGGCTTTTAGTATATAAGCATACCCAGTATTATGTAGATATTAGGGAAGATAGGTTTGTTTATTATATTAATAATGGAACACAATCAATACCTTTGGGAGAGCCAGCTTCTATTAATGATGCTGACTGGCATCTTTACACAATGGTTTATAATGGAAGTGTGTTTATTGGTTATGTTGATGGTGTTGAAGCTGGAAGGAGAGATTTTACAGGAAAAATTCATATTGACCCTTCAAGAGATATTTATTTTGGAAGAACTCCCTGGAGCAGTTATTTTAATGGCTCAGCAGACGAAGTTAAAATTTACAGCAAAGCTTTAAGTGAAACAGAAGTTCAAGATTTATATTGTGAATTTAGGGATGCTAATTTTTGTACTTCAATTCCAACCCTAAATCCTTTTGCAAGATTTTTGAATTGGCTAAAGAATTTATTTAGTTGATATTATTAAGGATTATCGATAAGTATCAATGTTTAGGGCAACCTTTTTAAACCTTAATCATCAGGATATTATATACCAAAGATATTTATCTTTATTTATAAAATGGGATTGAGAAATGCAACTAAACTAGTAAAGAATCGAAGGAAATTTAGATGGAAAGACAGGAAATATAAAGTCAGGACCTTAAATCTTTTTGCAAAATCAGACCCTCTTGGAGGAAAAAATCAAGCAAAAGGAATTGTAACTGAAAAAGTTCAAAAAGAGGCAAAACAGCCAAACTCTGCAATGAGAAAATGCTGCAAAGTCCAGTTAATTAAAAATTCAAAGGTTGTAACTGCTTTTATTCCTGGAAATCTTGCACAAAAATTTATTGATGAACATGATGAAGTCATGATTGAAAGAATAGGTGGAAAACAAGGAAGAAGCAAAGGAGATATTCCCGGTGTTAGATGGAAAGTTATTAAAGTAAATGACCAGCCATTAGCAAGACTTTGGTCTGGAAAGATTGAAAAAGGAAGAAGATAAAATGGAAGAAGAAACAACACAATTTGAAGAAATGGAAAAAGAAAAATCAGAAAATCAGTTTAAACTTTTTGATTTATATGATGTTTCTG
>CAZQKV010000095.1:0-3810 GCA_964593995.1 Candidatus Woesearchaeota archaeon | reverse complement strand
AATAGTTTTATTTTAGAACCAAATAAATCAAAAGAAGTTTATTTTTCTGTTTATGCATCAAATATAGAACAAGGATATTATGACGGGAAAGTTATTATTTTAATTAGAAATCCTATTATGAAATAAGATTATTCTCAAAATAAAAGAAAGGTATTTAAGAGAGTTTTTCTTATTTTTTGTATGAAAAAAGAGAAGTTAAATAAGGAATTTTATTATAGTAAAAATTTTAAAATGATTAGTGTTTTTCTAATCATTGTCTTTCTAATCATTGTTTTTTTATTTTTTAATAAGTTTGCCTTAACTGGGTTTGCTGTTGGAAACTTATCAATAGATATTCAAGGGGACGGGTTTTTGATCTTAATAAGCAGCCCTGAAAATATCACATATAATTTTAGTTTATGGGATAATTACACAATTGATTTAAATGTCTCTTCTAATCGGGCAACTGATGCTTGGTGGCTAACTCATAATGATATGACACATAATGTAAGTGTTAATTCTTCTTTTTTTAATCCAAATTCAACAATTAATGCTGTGAGGTGGTTAAATGAATTAATTATTTATGCAAATGATAGTGCAGGCCATATTAGGGATAATAGTGTCATATTTTATATTTTTGTTAATAATACTGCCCCCGCAATTCAAAATTTAGATTCAGAATTTTTTGCATGTGAAAATCAGGATTTGGATTTTTTATATCTTGGAGGATATTACTTTAATGTAACAGATTATGATGAAAATAGATTGCAGTCATCTGTTTCTGGGGGGCCTTACTTTTTTTTAAGTCCTGAATATTCTGCTGGGGCATATCAAAAAGTTAATTACACTTTTAGATTTTATTCAGGAATTTTTAGAAAATCTCATTTAGGGGGGCCTAATCAGGGCTCTATTGTTTTTCAGAGAACTGTTAATATAGTTGATAATGGATTATACTTAAATGGAAACCCAAATTATTTGTCAGATTCTCAAAATATTAATATAATTTTAATTGAAATAAATAATCAACCAACTTTTCAAGCTATTCCTGTAGCAACAATTTATACGCAAGGAGAAAACAATACTTATTATTATCAGGCTTGGGTTGATGATATTGAAGACGGAGATTCTGATGTAGGGAATTTAAGTTTTAATATTAGTTTTGAAGGTGGAGAAGATTTATTTAATATAAGCGCTCTTGGAATTATGAATTTTACTGCAAATGCAAGCCACACTAATGGAAGTGTTTCTAAAGTTTATAATCTGACTGTTTGTTCTGAAGACCAAGGACTAATTGTTGCTGCTCACCCAAATATAAGCTTATGCAGTCCTGCAGATAATAATTCAATAGCTGTTTGTGATGATTTTAGTCTAACTGTAACAAGTGAAAACAGGGCTCCTCAAATAACTGCGTATTATCCTCTAAATTTAAGTTTTGGCGCAATTGGGGAGCAAAATATTTATTTTAATATCACTAAGTATGACCCTGATTTTACAATTCCAGATTCTTATTGGTATATTGATGGTATTTTAGTTGAAAATGATACTTTAGGAAGTTCAACTTATGAATTTATTCATCAGTTTGCTTGTGATATTTCTGGATTTCATAATGTTACAGTAATGGTTACAGATGGTTTATTAAATGCTTCTTTAACTTGGAATATAACTTTGATGGAGTCGCCTTGTCCTAGTGAAGAGAGAAGAAGGGGAGGGGGAGGAATTTTTTGTGAAGAAGAGTGGGCTTGCGATAATTGGATGCCTTGCCAGCATCTTGAAGACAGTTATCGGGCTGGAAATATAAGCAATGAGAACAGGTTATTAATAAGGGAGAGATGTTCTTTATTTAATTGGGGAGGAAATATTTGTGGATTTCAATATAGAAATTGTACTGATTTAAATTTTTGCGGAACTGAATTAAATAAGTCTGCTATATTAAAAGAATGCCACTATACTTTATATCCTACTTGCTTTGATGGAATTAAAAATTGTCATGATGGTTCTTGCGAAGTTTTAATTGACTGCGGAGGGCCATGTAATCCTTGTCCAACTTGTTCAGATGGAATTAAAAACCAGGGTGAAAAAGGAATTGACTGTGGTGGCCCATGCAGTAAGATTTGCCCCTTGGAAATTCCTTTGAATGTAAAAAGAATAATCTTCTATAGCTTGCTAGGGCTGTTTTTAATCATAGGACTGATTATAGCTGCTATATTAATAAATAGATACCTTAAAACTAGAAGCGAACTTGAAAAAGAATTAAAAGGAAGATACCATAAAATTGCAGAAGAAGCAAATCAAAAGAAATCTCTGAAAAAGGTATAAGCACAATGTTTAAATAGTTACCTTGAGTAACTTATAGTAACTATAATGGTGAACAAATCTAAAAATGCTGCTGTTAAAATAGACTCTATTTTACTTGAAAAAGTAGAAGAATTTATAAAAAAAGAATATGCAAGACTCAGATTCACAAATAAAAAACAGTTTATTGACCTTGCAGTAGATGAATTCTTAAAAAAGGAGAAAAAGGAAGTTAAAGATGAATAATAAAAAATTAATGTGGATATTTGGAATTTTGATATCTTTTGTGTTTATGGGAGTTATTTTAGCAGTTCCTCCTTCGTGGGTAGGCTCTGGGATTAATTATAATGTTTCTGAAGATAGTCCTTATTATCATGATTTAAAAAATAATATTACTGGATATAATTCAGATGTATATTTTTACATTGATTCAGACACAGATATTCAATTAACTAATGCCAGTGGGGTATATAATCTTAGCAGTAATGAGGTTTCTTCCTGGATTTCAATTGACAGCCCTAGTAATGGCAATTTTTCCATTAGTGCGACATTAGATAATGAGACTGGTTTTCTTGAAATTCCAATACAGGGCAAAAATACTACAGATAATGAATCTTCAGTTACTATTTTTGAATTTGTAGTTAATGCAACAAATGATTATCCTATTTTTACTCAAGCAAACAGTGACTATAATTTAACTCAGGGATATGGCTTTTCTGAATATCTTAATGCAACAGACCAAGAATCACATTATCCATTATTTTTTAACCTTACTTTTTTAAGCAACTGTAGTTTAGCTAATTGGAGTACAAGAACCAATTGCAGTATTTTGGGTTTAACAAATAATACTAATATTTCTGCTTTAATGAACTTTACTCCAACGCATAATGATGCTGGTGTTTATTATGCTAATCTTTCTGTTATGGATTATGGGGAAAATTATAATTGTTCTTCTGGATATTGTAAGTCAGATTACTCAGAAAACAAGACAAGTTTTTATTCTAGTATTGTCATATTTAATGTTTTTTCTACACTTAACTTAAATGTTTCTGATTGCCAAAACAAGACTTTTCAAGAAAATGTGAGCAATACTTGTATAATAAATATTGAGACTCCTGGGATTACTGATCTTTTAAATATAACCAGCTCTGCTGGATTAAGAAATTATCAAGTTAATGTATCTAATTCAAGCTGGTTTTATCCTATTAATTCATCAAATGCAAGCAATTATACTATACAAATAATAATAAATATAACTCCTGGAAAAACAGAGGTTGGTAATTGGACAATTAATTTTAGTATTTATGATTTAGATACTGCAGATAATGAGACTGCACAGATTCAGATTTATGTTAACAGGACTTATAATGATGTTCCTGAATTAGAGAGTATTTCAAATGTACAAACTTCAATTGATCTTTTTACAACTATAAATCTTGAAGTTTATGATGATGACTTAATGATTCCAGATAAAAATGAGACTTATGGAGGTTATAATGAGACAAGTAATTTTACAGTTTTAGTGTTAAATATATCTGA
>CAZQKV010000094.1:0-3843 GCA_964593995.1 Candidatus Woesearchaeota archaeon | reverse complement strand
TTTTATATAGCAAATCTTCCTAATCCTTTAGTTAATTCTATTGTCCCTGCTCTTGCTATTATTTTATCTACTTTAACATTATCTTTTTTTAAGAGGATATGGTTGAATAGGAAGTAAAGGAAATAAAATGGATATTAAACAATATCTAAAAAATTTAAATATAGAATTTAGAACATTTTCTCATGCTCCTGTTTTCACTTGTGAACAAGCAAGAAAAGAAAGAATTTATGAAAATATTAAAGGAATACATTGTAAAAATCTTTTTTTAAAAGACAGGAAATCAAGAAAGTTTTATTTAGTTGTTATGCCTGAAAATAAACCCCTTAATATAGAAGAGCTAGGAAACTTATTAGGACATAAATTAAAATTTGCAAATGAAGATAATTTAAAACAATTATTAGAATTAACTCCAGGAAGTGTTTCTCCTTTTGGTTTAATTAATGATAAAGAAAACAAAGTTTGTGTGGTTATTGATAAAAAAGTTTGGAATTCAGAATATGTGAGTTTTCATCCAAATATTAATACAGAAACTTTGGAATTAAAAGGCGAGGATTTTCAAAAATATATTAAGAGTTTAAATAATAAACTAATCTTAATTTAAACCAAGAATGGAATTTGTTTTTACAAAACATGCTAAAAAGAGGATTTATGAAAGGGGAATAAAACAAGAAGAAATTAAAAATACAATAGAATTTCCAGATTATACAATTAAAAGAGGAAAGGAAATTGAAGCATATAAGAAAATAAATGAGAGATTTTTAAAAGTTGTCTATATAAATATAGGAAAATTTAAAAAGATTATAACTCTTTACTACATACAATGAAAATCGAAATTGATAAAGAAGCTGATACTGCATTTGTTTATTTTAAAGATATTGGTGAAGGAGAAGCAATTAAAACTATTTCACTTAATGAAAACCTTAATGTTGATTTAGATAGAGAAGGCAAGATTTTGGGAATAGAAGTTTTAAATGCAAGCAAAACTTTGTCAAAATCAGTAGAAGAAGCAAGTTCTTAAATTAAAGTTTAAAATGCCATCTGCTTATCATAAAAAAGAAGTTCAGAAGCTGTTTGATAAAACAAATGAATTGTTTAATGATTATATTAAATCAGATAATCTTAAAATGCATTGCAAAGAAGTTTCTGTTATTATGAGGTTTTTAGCAAGAGAGCTGGATGAAGATGAAGAAGAATGGGCTGCAACAGGGCTTTTGCATGACTTGGATTTTGAAGGATTGGATTGGGAAAATCCTGAAGATATGAAAACTCATGGGAAACTAACTGCTCAAAGATTAACACAAGCTAATTATCCTCAAAACATTATTCATGCTATACTAAGTCATAATGAAGAAAACACAGGAATTAAAAGAGAAAATAAATTTGATTATTGTCTTGCTGCTGCTGATAATGTTTCTGGATTAATTTATGCTTACGCTTTAATGAGGCACGGCCTTGCTGGAATGGAAGTCAAAGGCTTGAAAAAGAAAATGAAAGATAAAAGATTTGCAGCTGCTGTTAGAAGAGATTTAGTTGAAGATGTTGAAAAATATATTGACCTTGATAAATTTTTAGAAATTTCTATAAAAGCGATGCAAAGCATTGCTGTTGATTTAGGTTTTGTTGAGGGTTAAACTTTTTGAAAAAATTTATTCACCTTATAATCCCAGAATACAATTCTTTTTGATTTTACATACAACCATTCAAAATAACCCCTCATAAAAAAAGGATTAAAACTATCTCTTGTTAATTCAATATAAGACAATGTTTTTAATAAAACTGGTTTTAAATTTGATTTTTTAGGTATCCAAGTTATTTTATCTTGCAAATGCCCTAATTTTGTCAAATCAATTATTCCTGTTAAATCAGGATTTTCTCCATAACATAATCCAGAAAGGCCTTCCTTTCCATTTATTTCTCTTTTGCACTCTATAATTACTTTGCTTGGGGTAGAAACTATATTCCCTCCTGCTAAATTTACTTCTGTTTCAGACAAGGAAATTTTATAAAAATCTTCATTGCCTTTTAATTCCTTGTCTTGTGCAAACAACTTATCAAGAAAATCCTTGCAATGTTCAAAAGTATAAACTCCTCCTCTTTTAAATCTTCTAGGCAAGTCTTTTCTTTGTGGCAAAGGAAGAACCCTCACCATAAACTCATTGTAAGAAGATATAAATTCCATTAAATCTTGATTTTGCTTATTAAAATTTTTACAATCTGTTACAAAATTTTTAAAATAAGGAAGCCCTGAATTTTTTAATCTTTCATCATCTTTCATTCGATTAATAGTAAATTGTTTTGCTAATTTTTTCATGCCTCTCTCTTGCATAGCAATATTCCAATCATACATAGAAGTTTTTTTAGACATTTTAAAATCAAAGCTTGTCTAATTTCAACCTGTAGAAAATGTCAACATCTTTGTGGAAAAAATCAGATAATTTTTTCTTAGAACTTTTTAAATCAATCCAATCAAAATTAGAATGCTCCTCACTTAATTTAAATCTACCACCTAAAGGCTTGCAAAAACTAACTATCATAGTTATTGTTTGTTTGTCATCTCTTTGAAAATGATTAATGCTCATAGGCAGAATTGGCTTTATATAAAGCCCTGTTTCTTCTCTTATTTCTCTTATAAGACCTATAAAAGGATCTTCTCCAGGAGATAGTCGTCCTCCAGGAAGCTCCCATATATTTGGCTTTTGAATATCATCACTAGCTCTTTTAACCACAAGCAATTTATTTTTATTAACAATAAATGCTTTTACTGCAATTCTAAAGTTAAGTTTGTTGTTGTTCATTTTCATCTTTTACTTTTGGTCCTGATTCTGCTAATTGTTCTAAAGCTCCTTCAAGAAATTTTGCTCTTCTCAATAAAATCTCTCCTGATTTTCTATATTTCCTTATTATTTCTCTAACTTCCTCAGGTTCTGCTAAATAGTTATCTTCACAAAAATAACGCGGATCTGATTGAGATTCAGTTAGATTTCCAGAAGTATCAATTGTTCTTATCATAAACCTCTTACCTTCTAAATAAGCGAAACAAGGCATATCTTTTGTCTCGACTTTTTTTAGATAAGTCCCTTCAGAAGTTTCTATGAGTATGCTTTCTGCCTCCCTCTTTCCAATATAAATTCCTTGTGGTTTTTCCATAAAATAACTTATGATTTGATTATACTTATTTTTTAAGTACTTTCCAAGTACAATAGTATTTAAAAAATCAAATTGAAATGAGAATTTATGAAGAAAGTTGATTTTTTTATTGATTTAGGTTTTACACAATATGAGTCAAAAATTTTGGTTAGTTTAGTTAAATTAAAAATTGCAACACCTAAACAAATAAGTTTAGATTCAGATGTTCCTCAAAATAAATTATATCAGACTTTGAAAAAATTTGAGGATTTAGGAATTCTTGCAATTGTTCCTGCTGATTTAAAAAAATATGAATTAATTAATATTAAGACTTTTATTAATAATAGAATTAAAGAAAAGAAGGAAAAATTAAAACAATTAAACCAAGTTTCTAAAAATCTACAAATAACTAATCATGATGAAAAGCAAGCTGTTTTTTCTTTAATTAAAGGGCAGAGAGCAATTATGAACAAGCTTGCTGAAATGAATCAGATAGTTAAAAAAGAAATTCTTGGAGTTCAAAGAGGATGGAAATATTGGGCACAAGGAATACGTGCTATGAAAAAAGCGATTGATCGAGGAGTTAATGTAAAACTTATCGGTGTTGTAAATAAAGAAAATTTGAACAGGGTTTTAGAATGGTATAAGATTGGCTGCAAGATTAAAGTTTATAATCCTGAATTTGGAGACTTTCCATTAAGAATGGGGGTATTTGAT
>CAZQKV010000093.1:0-3846 GCA_964593995.1 Candidatus Woesearchaeota archaeon | reverse complement strand
TTCATTCCAAAAATATTTTCTGAATTTTCTTTTAAATTCTTTCCAAAATTCATCAAATTCATATACATTTTTAACCCAAATCATGAACATGAAATCATAAATTGTCTCTATTTTAGATACAACACTTACACGGTCGTCTTTTATTAGCCAGTTTATCACTTTTTCTTCTTGCTCAGCAGTCGTATTAAAAAATTTAAGATAGCTTCTGAAACTAAAATATCCAAGTTTAGAATTATCAATAACAGTGTAATAGCCAAGAATAGCCCCCTCATTTTCTAATCTCTTTATTTTATAATTTACAGTGTTCTTATTTAATCTTATTTTCTTGCCTATTTCTGAATTACTCTGCCTTGAATTTTTATCTAACTCATATAACAGCTTTTTATCTTTTAAATCTAATTTTACCATATATTTAAATAAAAAGCAATAATATTTTTAAATCTTGCGTTTTGAACAAAAATAAGATAAGAATATTAATATATAGTCGTTACTATTAAATAGTAATTAAAACAAACAAAACAAATCATGGAGGAAAAATAAAATGATAAAAAAAATAAAACAAATTGGAAGAAAGTACTTAGCACCAGCTATTGTTGGTTTAAATTTAGCTCTCGGAGCTAATGCTTATGCAAAAGAAACAAAACTTCCTGTTAAACAAGAAATAAAAAAAGACTTTGTTGCTCAAGATGTAAATGAGTATAATGCTTGTTTAAAATACGCAGAAGAAAAATTTAATGAGTATATTAAAGACAGAAAATTCAGTTCAGAAGAACAAGAAGATGTTTATAATAATTTAAAAAAAGCATATGATATGGAGAAAAAATATTCTCAATTAAACCTGCCTGAAGAAAACAAGAAATTATATAAACTTCTTAAAAGCAACATCAAACACCCAGGGATTATTGGTGTTAAATCAGATTTAGAAAGAGAATTAAAAAAAGATGAAATATATGTGGATGTAGAAAAAAATCCCTTTATTATTGCTGAAAATCTTTTATATTTTGGGATTCCTATAGGAGCCATTGTAATTTATGTTGCTTATTTAAATAGAGAAGCGAATAGAGGAAAATAAAATGAAAATAAGAAAATTGGCAAAAACAGATGAAAAACAGCCTATCTTAGTGTTAACTAAAGAAGATAGAATTAGAAAAGGAGAATATTCCGAAGGGCATCTTATGGTTTTGGGCTGGTTTGACAAAAAACAACTAGGTTTCTACCAGTTGGTGCCTCAAACAAACACATACAGAACAATAAAGAATGGAGGATTAATAGAATGCTCAAATCTCATCAATTATCCTTATGACCCCGGAACAGATAAGATAGCAATAGGATTAAGAGAGATTGCAGAGAATTTGGAAAAAATTGTCGATTCAAAAACAGGCAGATTCACCTCAAAAAAACTAATTAAGGATACAGGAATCTGGTATGCAAGCACATTGATTTAGGAGAGAAAAATAAAATGAAAACATCACAAGAATATGAACCAAGAAATGTTGCAAGCGGGTTAAAGGCAGTTTGCACAAAAAACTTAGAGGGATTTTTTAGTCCTCAAAAAATTGATAAAGAAATGCAAGTGGAACGTAGAAGACCATTTTTTTTACCTAATAAAAAATATACTGCAAAATATTCTGATTTATCTGAATGGGATCAAGAAGCTTTATGCAACCGAATGGCAACAAGAGGTTTTCTTGAAGAGATTGCAGACCAGGTTCAAGAACCAGAAAAAACAAAAAAAGAAACACTAGATTTAATTGAGCAAAGATTAAAACATGCTTTTGCTAATAAATATATTATTGAGGAACTACAATTTCAATATCCTCATTTAGCTAGAGGTAAATATTCTTGCATTTTGGATGCACCTGCAAATGAAATAAAAAGTTTTAATTATCTTTGGTTTAATATGTTAGAAAAATATGCAAATCAACACAAGGAGCTTGCAAAAGAAGTTATGTATAAAGCTTATGAAATTTATAAATTAGATAATGAACGGGGAATTAACGGACGTAGAAGACTTGGGGCATTAATGAGTATGATGCCAATTAGTTTGGCAAGTTCATCTCTAACTGCTATAAAAAACATAGGAAGAGGATTAGGATTATCTGAGGAAAAGGCATATCAGTTTGTTGGGACAACAAAAGAAGAAATTGAAAAAAACGAAAAAAAATGGCAGGATAAAGCTAAAAAGATTATAGAGAAAGAAGGCCTAGGTTGCGAATTTGAAGGAGAGATAATACTTAAAGTAGAATAAGTTATTTCTCAAACAGTCTTTATAATTTCACAAATTCTAATCGAAAGGTTTATATATCAATTGATATATAGATATATATGGAAGCAAGATTAAAACAAAATCCATTTGTAAGAAGTCCAACTCTTGATACTGTTTTAATGGTAGAAGGGACCATAGAAAAAAATAGCGGAGAATTTAACAGAACAGAACTATGGAAAAGTCTTCCAAAAAAAGTAATGTGGCAAACTTTTCTTATTATCTTAGATTATTTGCAAAGCATTAATAAAATTGCTATAGCAGATAATAGGATTATTGTTTATATATGGAATCCAGAACTTGCAAAAAAGTTTTCTAAAAGAAAAAGATACTGATTAAAATGAGAATACTAAGAGATGCCTAGGTTGTCTTTGCAAATGATAAAATTGAAAAAGAGTTTAATAAACTTCCTGAAAATAATGAGATTAAAAAATATATTAGAAGGGCAATTGATGATATAAAGCAAAATGCTTTTTGTGGACTTCCTATTCCTAAGCGTCTTTTTCCAAAAGAATCTATTAAGAAGTATAAAATGAATAATCTTTGGAAATATGATTTACCAGATGGTTGGAGGATTATTTATACAATAACAACTCCAAATAAAATAGAAATTTTAGCAATAATCTTAGAGTGGTCTGACCATAAAGGTTATGAAAAAAGGTTTGGTTATTGATTGGATTACTCCTCTCAAACAGTCTTTATAATCTCTTTGATTTTTTTAACAGATTCAGGATTAACTAGGGTCATTAATCCTTCCGGTTTTTCATTAACGAGCAATGCTTTTAAGATTCTTCTCATTATTTTTCCAGAGCGGGTTTTTGGCAAGTCAGGAACAAAATAGATTCTTGCAGGTCTTGCAGTTGGACCGATTTTTATATCAACATATTTTTTTAGTTTTTTTTCTAATTTTTCACTTGGCTTTCCTTTTTTTAATACAACAAAAGCAATTGGAACCTGCCCTTTTATTTTATCAGGCATTGGAACAACAGCACATTCCCCAACTTTTTTGTTTTCATCAATTGCATTTTCAAGCTAAGCAGTTGCTAATCTATGCCCTGCAACTTTCATAACATCATCCGTTCTACCTGTTATTCTAATTAATCCATTCTTCAAATAAGCACCGTCGCTTGTATCATACATTGTTTTAAATTTTTTCCAATAAGTTTCTGCGTATTTTTTATGGTTGTTAAAAACTCCGTGAAGCATTCCAGGTGCAAAAGGAGACTTTTGTGCAAGAAATCCCTGTCTTCCTTTAGGCATGAGTTTTCCTTTATCATCAACAATTACATGAGTTATTCCTGGAAAACTTTTTCCTGAAACAGTTGGAACAAAAGGCCCAATTCCAGGAAAAACATTAATTAAAGTTCCTCCTGTTTCAGTCTGCCACCAAGTATCAATTACCGGGCATCTTCTACCACCTATTTCATTAAAATACCACATCCATGATTCTTCATCAATAACTTCTCCAACAGTTCCTAAAATTTTTAAGCTTGATAAATCATGTTTTGTAATCCATTTTTCCTCTATTTTCATAAACATTCTAATTGCAGTTGGAGCAGTATAAAACACATTTACTTTATTAT
>CAZQKV010000092.1:0-3853 GCA_964593995.1 Candidatus Woesearchaeota archaeon | reverse complement strand
TAGTGATTTTGATGAGGTTACTTTAATAGGTCTAGGATTAAATAATACTCTTTTAAATGTTGATTATGACAAAGAAAATATAATTAGTTCAATAGAATTAATTAGAAAATGGTATTATCAAGCTCGTTTAATGGAGGGAAGCACTAGCAATCCTGTTAAGAGTGGAATATTAAATGCAAATAGTTCTCAATCTCCTTTAGGAGATTTTTTACTAACAGTTGATTCATTTGGGTTTACACAACAAGAAGAAATAATAGAGTATATTATTGATTTAAGTGGAGCAAAAATAAATTACACACCTTATTTAATAAATGCAACTAATGGGACCTTGGGAATGATTAAAGAATTAAATGTAACTGAGTGGGCTTCAAGTGGTTTAAGTTATGAGGTTATTTCTTTATATCCTGAAAATGAGATTTATGATTGCAAAGTTCTAGGAAATCCGGGAATGGTTTATACTTTGATGAAAGATTTAACAAGTAATGGAACTTGTTTAAATATAACTGCAGATAATATTGTGGTTGATGGAAATGGGTATAAAATACTTGGAGACGGGGAAGGCGAAGATATTGGTATTTTTGGTAATGGAAGTGCAAATATAACAATTAAAAATTTTGCAGAAATTAATAATTTTTCAAAAGCAATTTATCTTGAAGATGCAGATGATTCAATAATTAAAAATAATACGTTAGTAGCAGATCTTTTTTTTGAGAATGGGGGAGATTTTAGAACTGACTATGGAATTTATATTAAAAACAGCCCTTTTGTGTTAGTTGATGAAAATATAATTAATTATATTGTTTCAGGGCCTTATCATTTAGCTTATGGGGTTTTAATTAAGGTTGAAATGTCTAATTTTGGTACTGGAACTAATATAACAAATAACCAAATCTGGGTTGAATCTGAGCAAAGGCATGCTAGGGGAATAATTTTTACTAATGATGGCATGGCAAATTCTAATATTATTTCAAATAATTTTGTTGATTGTCAAGCACTTATTTTTGGGAGTGGAATTGCGTTTACTAATAATTTAGCTTCTAGTTTAAATAAAATTGAGGATAATATAATTAATGTAAATGCAGGCACTGCAGAAGGGCTTAGTTTAAGTGGTGAAGGGGCAGGACCTAATTCTGTTTCAAATTTACTTAAAAATTTAACTATTGGTTCTCGAGCAAGCGGGAGTGCAGTAGGAATTAGTATCAAGAGAAGTGATGGGCCATTATATAGTTCGACAAATGTTCTTGATTCTATAATATTTGTATTTTCTACTGGAAGCGGGGGCATGAATGCAAAAGGTTTGGAAATTTCTGAGGTTGTTTTAAGTAATTTTTCTAATCTTCGTATATGGCCTATTGCACCTGGTGCAAGGTCTACAAGTATTTTGGCAAGTGATAGATATTATGATAATCAGTTTAGGGATTCAATTCTTTTAGGAACAAATTATTCTGTTTATTTTGGTCCTGGATTAAATTCTTTGAACAATGTTTTTACTCATGTAAGCTATGCTTCTGGGGAAGAGTATGTTGCTCCTGGTGCTGTTGAATTAATTAGAAAATGGTATTATCAAGCTTTATTAACAACTAGTGGCGGGCCCCTTGATGGAGCAGATTTAATAGCAAATAGTTCTCAATCTCCTTTAGGAGATTTTGCAGATGTTTCTGGAACAGATGGCCGTACTCCTGTTCGAGAAATTATTGAATATACTAATAATGGTGGAACTAAAGTAGATTATTCATTATATTCAATGAATGCTTCTGATGAAGATTATGAAAAATTATATGAATTAAATGTAAGTGAAAATATTGGTTCTGATGGCAAAGTTTATGAAAATATTTTATTAAATCCAAAATCTGAAATTTATTATTGTAAAAACTTAACTAAACCAAATACGATTTACACTTTAATGGATAATTTGATAATGCAGACTGGCAGGATTTGTTTAGATGTTCAAGCAAATAATATTACTATTGATTTAAAGGGTCATAAAATAAATGGGTTAGATATAATTGATAGTACTGGGATTAATGTTGATGGATATAATGATATAAAAATAAAAAATGGGGAAATTTCTGATTTTATGAGGGGTATTCGGTTTTTTAATAATAATAATAATAATATTACAAATGTTGATACTGTTTCAAACCTTTATCAAGGCATTTTTTTGCAATCAAGTTCTGGAAATGTTATTAGCAATATTGATTCTTTTTATGATGGAAGTTCTGCTATTTATTTAGATGCAGCTTCTTTAAATAATAATCTTTCAAATATTATTGCAAATCATTCTGCTTCTGCTTTTACTGCTGCAATTCAAGCTTTATCTTCTGGTAATATTTTAAAATCTTTGAATATTATTGAGCCAGAAGTTTTTGAAGGATTATATTTGGGAGGGGATAATAATCTAGTTGAAGATGTTATGGTTGATTTTAATTTTCCTCCAGGAGCAGGAAGTTCTCCAGGCATTGTTGTAAATGGAAATTATAATAATTTAATAAATATAGATGTTTTATCTAAACAAAGCAGTGTTAAGGTTGGAGGTTCTCATAATATTTTTACTAATGTGGATGCTCAAGATAGTTATAATGATTCTATTTATGTTTCTGGGACAAATAATAGTTTTACGAATCTTGGATTAAGTGATTGTGGTGTTGGAGGCGAGCATTCTTGTTTATTTGTTGATGGAGCTAGTAACTTTTTTACAGGACTCTTTATTAATGGGGATTCTGGTGATGATGATGTTGCAATTGAAATTTCTAATTCAGATAATTTATTTAAAGATGTTGTTGTTAATAGTGTGAATATTGGAAGCAATGATATTCTTATTTCTTCTGGAACTAATAATTCTTTTTTAAATGCTGATTATAATAAGAATAAGGAAAGGGTTTTTGGAGAAAGCGAACTAATCAGAAAATGGTATTATCAAGCTTTTTTAACAGCAGGAGCAGAGCCAGTTGTTGGTGCAAGTTTAATTGCTAAGAGTTCTCAATCTCCTTTAGGGGATTTTTTGCTAACTTCTGGGGGCAATGGTTATACTGATGTAGATGAAATTATTGAATATGTTAATTTTGGAGGAACAAGGACAGATTATTCACTTTATTCAATGAATGCATCTAATGGAACTTTAGAAAAATTATATAATTTAGATATAAGTGAAAGTAAGAATGTTGATTTGAAAGGGGCTGTTAATCAAACTATTCTTTTAAATCCTGCAAATGAGATTTATGATTGTGATAAGATTTTGAATAAACCACATAATATTTATGTGATGATGAAAGATTTAAACACTTCAGGAAGTTGTTTGATTATTCAAGCTGATGATATTACTATTGATATGAACCAATATAATATTACTTCAACAGATTTTGATGCAGGAGATGTTGCAATTGATAATACTGCAAGTCATAATGAATTAACAATTAAAAAAGGTCACATATATGATTTTGGAACAGGTATTTTTTCAAATGGAAATAATGGTATTTTTTCTGATTTAATAATTAGTGCAACTGGGAATTTCGGGTCTAGCAGTACTATTGAAGGCATTAGATTAAATGGAGGTAGTAATTATTTAGAAAATATTAATATTAAGAATTTAAAGAATTTAGGAGGCTCATCTACTACTAATGGGCTTCATTTAAATTCAGATTTCACTGTTGTTAAAAATCTTGTTTTAGAAAATATAAGTAGCACTTATCTAACTCGAGGGATTTATTTAGATAGTTCAAGTTTTAATGTTTTTGAAAATATTTTTTTAGATTCAGTTTCGTCAGGTTCAAATGTTCAGGTAATTTTTTTGGTTCTTATTTCTATAAATAATAATTTTACTAATGTGACTATCTCTGATACTTCAGGCCCTATA
>CAZQKV010000091.1:0-3878 GCA_964593995.1 Candidatus Woesearchaeota archaeon | reverse complement strand
TCAACAGCCCTTTCTGATTTTGTTGAATGTTTTTTTAAGAAACCTTCATCTATACTAACAAATGAATGAACATTTACATTTTGTTCCCTAAGTCTTTCTTCTCCTCCTTGAACACGTGTTACAATTGCTATTAAATCCTTAACTTCTGCATTATTATGTCTTAACATTGGAATCCATCCTTTTTCGGTTCCACCCTCGGTTCTATAAGCACTACTTGCTTTTGTAAGCAAATCAGAAATATGCAAAACAGTGGTTCCTGAAAAATCAGTTATCTCAGTTGTAGGTTTATATTCTAAATCTGCAGGCCTTATTACTTCTATTTTTCCATCTTTATATAATGAAACATGCCCTAATTTAAGTCTCGCTGCAACAGGCCCTGAAAAAAGCCAATCTCTTCTTTGGCCTCCTGAAATTGCGTAAGTTCCTTTCTCTGGGAGCATATTATCTACTTGTTGTGCAACAATATCAATAACTTCTTTAAAATTTGGATTTTTCAATTCCATTGCTATGGCATGTTGAACCATTGCGTTAGAATCGTCCCAAAATTGTTTCCATTCCCCATTATCTTCAAGAAGTTTTTCAGTATTAATATAATAAATCCCAAGTTCCCCAGAAGTTAGAATAACTGGCTCATCTAAATCAGTATAAGCTCCTGTTTTAACAAGCAATTCTGAGATTCTTTCACTGCCTTCCATTTATTTTGAATGAAAAATCTCTTTATAAGGATTATTACAATTAATTAATCTTATTCTAAGATATTTATTCACTCAACCTTAACATTAATATCTAATAATTCTTTTTTAATCTGCTTGTTAATTTCAGAGATTCTTTCGTCAAATTTAGATTTTCTTTTTTCTAATTTTTCAATTTCAGATTTTAATTCTAATAATTTTTTTTGATTTCTTTCAATATCTTTTTCTAAATCAGGGGCTTCGTCCCCCATAATTAATATTTTTTGCATTTGTTTTTTAATTTTCCAAGCTTTTTCTATTAAATCTGGTATTGGTTTGGGATCTACAAGGGCTTCTTTTACTAGTTTTAATAGGCCTTTTCCTTCATCTGCTTCAAAAGCTTCTGCAAAGTTTTTCTTATAATTTTTAATTAAATTCATCTTCCTCTGGTCTTTATGAAAGGATTTAGTCAAAAACTTAAGATCTATTTGCTGTTTTAATTTTGCAAGCTTAATAATAAATTCTCTTTTTAATTTCTCAAGATTTTCTAATTTCTCTAAATTCTCTTTATATTCCCTGCTATTCCTGACATTCTCAATTTTTTGTAAAATAATTTCTTTTCCATTTTCTAGAGCTTTTTCTTTTTTATTTAAATCTAAAACCTCTAAATCAATTTCAGCTTTGCTCATATTGTTTTTTTCAATTTCTTCTACTAATTTTTCTACCGACGAGAAAACATGGATTTTATTAACTAGTTTTTCGTTTTCTTTTAAGGTTTTATTTAAAGCTCTGAAAAATTTTGCAATACTTTCTCTTACTTTTTCAAGTTCTTTTCCTATTAGAAAAGTTGCTTTTTGAAAGCTTAAGATTGACTTTCTTTCAAAATCAGAAAAGATTTCATTTATTTTTTTAGGAATGTTTTCAAATTCTTCTTGATTAACCTGATTTAGGTTTGATATTAATTGTTTTAAATAAATAACATAATTATCTAAATTTCCTTTTATAATTATTTTCGCTCTTTCATCTACTTTTTTTTCAGTTAAGTCAATTTTTTCTATTTCTTGTATCCCTGCTTCAAGTTCTGAAATAAGTTTTAATATATGTTCAAGAATCTCATTTCTTGGGCCTTGTTTCTGATTTTGAATTTCTATCTTCTTATCTTTAACATAGCTCCCAATTTCTGAATCTAGGATAATTTCTATTCTTTCCTCTTTTTTTTTAAATAAATTAAAAAATCCCATGATAATTAAAAGATAGAATTGGTTTTAAAGTTAACTATGAATATGAAAAGTTTTTTAAATACTGATTTTGCAATATAATTATCCTAAGGGAAAAGAGTTCTGGTAAAGATTTAAAAAATCTTTAAGCAAAATAAAATAAATAACCAAAAATAAAAATGCAAACTGACATTAAACAACAAATAAAAACTTATTTAGATGAAGAAGGAATTGTTAATAGAAGCCTTGATGATATTTGGGAGATTGTTAGACAGGCGAGGGGAGATCCTAAGAAACTTGAAGCTGCAGTAAGAAAAGGCTATAGGGGTCTTAAAAGTGAACAAGAATTTTATGATAATATAGTTAAATATTCTGGGGATGCTCCTGCTTATGATTTGTTAAGTGGGCGTTCTAGGGGATTTCAGGAATGGATTCTTGAAAAAATAGCTTCTAGAGGGTTAGAAGATAAAAAGGCTCTTGATGTTGGTTGCGGCACAGGCGTAGTAATAAGTTTATTTGGAGAGCTTGGAGCTAAAGAAGTTGTTGGAATAGATGTTAATAAAAGTCTTTTAAATGAAGCTCAAAAAAGAATAAAAAGAAGAAATCTTAATAATGTAAAAACTATTGTAGGTGATAGAGATAATTTAATATTCACAGATAATTATTTTGATTTTATAACTTGTTTAAACAGCATTGTTACAGAAGGGGAATTTTGGGGGCCTCAAGCAGATATTTTGTATAATCATGCAGTAGGCGGGCGAATTAAACAAATAGGGGGGGTTTTAAAAAAAGGAGGAATTGCTACAGTTGCTCAATGTGTTTCTCCAGGATATGAAGGCGAATATAAAGGAAAGTTTAGTTATTGGTTTAAAGAAGCAGGAGTTTTAAATATTCTTGAACAAGCACATACCCTTACTGTTGTTGATGGGGACAAATTTGCAGAAGTTTTAGTCTCAGCTAGAAAATAAACTTATCTTTTTTTATGATAAGGTTTTCTTGATTGATTTCTAGAATGTCTCTGATTTTGCTTATTAACTGGTCTTTTTGTTTTATATGGTTGGGGTTTATAATGACTATTTCCTGAACTATTTTCTCTGCTTCTGGGATTGTATGAGTTAGGTTTATAATCTCTGCCTCTTGGGCTATATGAATGAAGTTTATGTTCATTGTTACTATATCTTGAATTGCTTTCCCTGCTTCTTGGGCTATATGACTTTGGTTTATATGAACTATGTCTGTGATTACTATCTCCTGGATTGTTTTCTCTATATTTTGTGCTTCTTCTATCTCCTCTTTCATTTCTTTTCTCAGGCATCCACCTTATTCTTACTCTTTCAATATAAGGGGTTTCTTTTTTTTGTATTTTAAAATCTGATTTTAATATCGTACGAAAATTATCATAATCTCTTGATCCTAAGATATTTATTACCTTCCCTTCTTTTCCAGCTCTTGCAGTTCTTCCAATCCTATGAATATATTCTTCAGCAGTTGGAGGAATATCATAATTATAAACATGACTTACCCAATTAATATCTAAACCTCTTGCTGCAACATCTGTTGCTACAAGAACATGAATTTTTTCTGAATGAAAGTAATTCATTATTTTAGTTCTTTTATCTTGAGAAAATCCTCCGTGAATTGGTAAGGCTTCAATTCCCATAAACTTAAGATTGTTCGCAACAAAGTCAACATTTTTTCTAGTATTACAAAATATCATCACTAATCTTGCTTTTTCATTTTCAAGAAGGTATTTTAATAAAGAGTATTTTAAATTGTCTCCAGCATCATAATATATTTGTTCTAACTTGTCAGGATCTACATGAGGCTCTGCTAAAATCTCTACTGGATCTTTCATATGATTTTCAATAAGTTTTGCAATATCATCAGAAATTGTTGCAGAAAAAAGCAAGGTCTGTTTTTTATTTGGACAGTTTGAAATTATTTTTTTAACATCATCTCTAAACCCCATATCAAGCATTCTATCTGCTTC
>CAZQKV010000090.1:0-3900 GCA_964593995.1 Candidatus Woesearchaeota archaeon | reverse complement strand
TTTAAAAAAATTTAAAGCAGAAAAAGTTTTAGAAGTTTTCAAAAATCCAAAATCTTATTTTGAAAAATATTCCTCATTTAATGAAATTAAAGAATTAGAAAAATATTGCAAGGATTATAATGTAAAAGTAAATTTTCAGCCATCTTTAGCAAGAGGACTTTCATATTATAATGGAACTATATTTGAAGTTAAAACAATAAAAATAAAAGAAACAATTGTAGGTGGAGGTTCTTATATGTTTAATGGAATCCAGTGTTGTGGTTATGGTGCAGGATTAGACAGGCTTGCAAGTCTTGCAAAAATACCTCTTGAAAAAAAACAAGTTTTAATTATAAGCTTGGACAAAGACAAACAAGTAATACAATTAGCAAACAATCTCAGACAATTAAACATTCCTTGCTCAATTTCATATAATAAACCAGGCAAAGCATTAGAATATGCAAATTCATATAAAGTTCCTTTTGTAATATTTTTAGGAGATAAAGAAATAAAATCTAAAAAAATTAAAATAAAAAATATGAAAACAGGCATACAAAACAATATTTCCAAAACCCAATTAAAAAAATATTTTAAAAACATAAAAGATTAAAATTATTTTTTCTTTTTCTTTCTGCTAATAAAACTAAAAAGGCCCTCCTTTTTTTTCTGTTGTTTTTTAAATTGTTCAATACGTTTCAAATATTCCTCTGTGCTTTCAGTTGGTTGAGTTTGCTTTTTTTCAACAGGCTTTTCATAAGGCGCTTTTTTCACACCAAAATCTCCATCTGCTTGCTCAACATCTTTGTCTGATATATGATAGTCATTAAAACTTCCAGAAGATTCTCCTGAATCAAGAGAATCTTCTAATTTCTTAAATGGAGGATTTATACTAACAACACCCTTACTACAAAAATATTTTAAAGGATTTTCTTTATCAAAAAAAAGTAAATGTCCATCAGGAGAAGTATAATTTAGTTCATTTGCTCTTTTAATAACTCTTTCCTTTTCTCCCTCGCTATTAAAACAACTAGTTTGACCACGGGCCTTAGCAAGATCACCAACAAGACCTGGAGAAACATAAAATGCCTCACCAATATTCTTATCTTTTCTAAGAAAATTCCCATCAGAAAACTCTTTATAGACACTTCCACTCGCGGTTTTATATGTTCTTACAACTTGGGAACCAGGTGTTTTTTCACTAGATTTTTGATTATTAGATTTATCAGCATTATCTTTCTCATCACTCATAAAAACTCAAAAAGAAATTAACTTATAAATATTATCATAAAATAAAACTTATTTTTTAATTCTTATAATAAGATTTTTCTTTGAAAATCTATCATGTAACCTTGGCTCATAAATATACAAGACCTTAAAACCAACTAATTGTAATAAATTCAAAAATTCATCTTTTGAATATAAATAATAATACCTCATATATGGCTTGCCATCCTCTAACCAAGACATATAAATATCTCCTCTTAAACCTCTAAATCTTTTATCATTAGAATCCCAAACAGAAATAAGTGCTTCAGCATCTTTTTTCAAGATTCTATAAAATTCTTTTAATGCATCTTCTCTTTCTTTTTTATTTTCTAAACAATGCAGACTTGCAATAAATAAACCATAATCAAAAAATTCATTTTCAAAATCAAGTTTATCAATTTTTGATTTAATTAAATGAGCATTAATTTTTTCTTTTTTAATATAATTTTTTGCATGAAGCAATTGTCCTTCTGAAAAATCAACACCATAATACTCAATATTCTCATTTGGAATCATATTTCTACAGGTTCCGCAACCTAAATCAACAATCTTCCCTTTTTTATTTTCTAAAAACTCTTTTACAATTGGAATCTCTTTAACAACATAAGTTTTCCAAGGTGCTGCAATTGAATCCCAAACTTCTTCTTGTTCTGGTTTAGGATTTTCTTTTTCATACTCTTGCTTGCTTATGATTTTTATTGGACTTGTCATTTTTTATTTAATACTTCTAAAAGTTCTTTTTCATACTTTTGATAAACTGCTTCTGCATTTGGACCTACTAAATATTTATTATTAGTTAAAATAATAGCATCATTATAATTAATTATACAAGACTCTTTTTCACTATGCGCGGTAACAGAGGTTTCATCAACAGAAGTTATTGGAAGAGATTTTAATTTCCATTCTCCAAAATCTTCAAAAACTACTAATTGTGATAATTTTACATTATGTAGTCCGGGCCTTTCATGAGATTCAACTAAGGGAGGTTTTTTATTATCCTCCTCTATCTTTCCATTACCTATATTATTGTCCATATAATTTGAATAAAGATTAGATTTATAAATTTATATAAAGCTTATTATAGTATGAGGATTCCAAGCAAAGGAGAAATCAGGAAGCCAAGCAAGACATTAGCAGGAGTCACGCCAATTGCAGTAATGTGCAAGCCAAAAAAATGCAGACACGGAACATGTCTTTATTGCCCGAGCTTAAATGTTCCTCAATCTTACACACCTAAAAGCCCCCCAGTTCTCAGAGCATCTTTATTAAAATATGATTCTTACAAGCAATTAAAATCACGTCTTAAAGCATTTAAATTAATGAATCACCCAACTTCAAAAATTGAATTAATTATAATGGGAGGCAATTTCTTAGAATACCCAGTAAAATACCAGAATAATTTTATAAAAAAATGTTATGATGCTCTTAATAATAAAATAAGCAAAACATTAGAACAAGCAAAAAAACTTAATGAAAAATCTAAACACCGGTGTGTTGCATTATGTATTGAAACAAGGCCAGATACTTGCACTGAAAAAAATATTCAAAAAATGTTAAATTGGGGTGTAACAAGAGTTGAAATTGGTGTTCAGTGCTTAGATAATAAAATCTATAAATTTGTTAATAGGGGGCATTTAATTAAAGATGTTGTTGATGCAACTAAAAGATTAAAAAATGCAGGATTTAAAATTGGTTATCATATGATGCTAGGCCTCCCTCTATCTACACCAAAAAAAGATTTGCAAATGTTTAAGCAACTCTTCAAAAACCAAGATTATAAACCAGACCAATTAAAAATTTATCCAACCCAAGTTATTCAAGGTTCTACACTTTCTAAATTATATAAAAAAGGCAAGTATCATCCTTATTCAAAAGATGATATTCAAGAGCTTCTTATTAAAATAATGAAAATAATTCCAAATTATTGCAGGGTTATGAGGATAATGAGAGAGATTCCTCCAGAATTTTTAATTGCAGGAACAACGAGAATAGATTTAAGAAAAGATATTGAACAAGAATTAAGAAAGCTTGAAAAAAAATCAAAAACAAAATCAAAAATACAAGAAATCAGATTTAGAGAAATTGGATTTGCAATTCGTGATTTAAAAAAATCACAAAAAATCAATAAAAATCTAAAACTTAAAATAACAAAATATAAATCATCAAATGCAACAGAATATTTTTTAGAAATAACAAACAAAGATAATATCTTGTTTGCATTATGCAGGCTTAGAATAAATAAAGATAGCAAGGAAAATAAGAATCTTGCAATAATCAGAGAAATACATGTTTATGGACAAGCACTAAAAATAGGTCAAAAACCAGAAAAACAAAAAACAAAAACAATTAGCCAGCATAAAGGTTTAGGAAAACAATTAATAAAAAAAGCAGAACAAATAACAAAGCAAAATAAAATCCAAACACTTAAAATAATATCAGGATTAGGAGTCAGGCAATATTATGAAAAACTTAATTATAAATTAGATTCTGAAAAAATATATATGGAGAAAGATGTTTAATTTTTTCAGCCCCATTCAAATTTAATAATTTGAAGATAAAAATAAAATATATATGGAAAAGAATGTTTAAGGGGTAGGTATACACATTCCAGTGTCATCCCAAATTCCTTCACCTTCACAATCTGCTGGAGTAAGG
>CAZQKV010000089.1:2989-3978 GCA_964593995.1 Candidatus Woesearchaeota archaeon | reverse complement strand
TTCTTTTATTAAAATATTTCCAACATTGCCAACAGATTTTCCTTTTTTAGGATTATTTTCTAATGATTCTATTAAATCAATAACTTTATAAGATTCTCCCTTAAACCTTTTTTTAATCTGCTCAAATAATGACTTGATTATTCTGACCTTGGCCATTTTTTATTCAACTCTTTTCTAGCCTCATCTATAGAAATAGTATTTTCTTCATTCATTAATAAATCATGTAATTGCCTTTCTTTTGCACTTTCAAGTAATCTGGAGATTATCTCTGAATAAGTTTCTCCTTTAGAGCCAAATTCTTGCATTTGCTCTTTCAAATTTTTTGATATAGCAATAGTTGTATTTTCCATCTTATTATAATTTATATAATCATTATAATCATTATAATATTTAAATCTTTCTTTTTATCCCTTTCACCCAACCCCCTTATGCGCGCAGACATCAAAATTAATAAAATCCTTTTAAAATTACCAGAATTTTAGATAATTTGGGTTAGCGCAGGCTTCCCAAATTAGGGGTTATTTCATCAACTTTCTAATTTCTTCTAACTGCTTTTTCAGATAATTATACAACTTTTCAGCTTCTTTTACACTAACATGCTTCTTGTCTTCTAAATTGTTCTTCACCTTCAAATATCCCTCATAAACCCCTTTTTCTTTACAAATCCTTTTTATCATTCTAATAAACTGTTTTTTTGAATAAGCCTCGTTTTTAACTAATTTCTCAATTATATATAATGTTCTTATCCTTAAAATGAGGGTATAAACAACCCTATCATCTACATATTTCCCTTTCTTATTAAGAAGTCTTTTAATAAGCTTTAATTTATCTGCTGTTGTGTCAATATACCATTTAACATTCTTTTTGGTAACTTCTATCTTTAGATCTTTAATAAATTCTTCATTTAACAAAGGTTCAGCTTCTTTTATCATCTGTCCAATAGGAAATAAATCCTGTGCTAATTTTTGTTTTAATAATTGTTTTGAAAT
>CAZQKV010000089.1:0-2979 GCA_964593995.1 Candidatus Woesearchaeota archaeon | reverse complement strand
TTAATAGCATTTGTTAATAAGTTTGAAATTACATCATGAATCATTTCTTTATCAGTATTGTTTGTTATAATTAGAATATCTATATCACTATCTTCATCTTCATCTCCTCTTGCATAACTTCCTGTTAAATAAATCCCAATTATTTCCCCCAATTCAATATATTTTTTAATAATCTGAATAATATCAGAGAGGATTATTTCAGGGGTTTTTTTTATTAATTCAACTCTTACATTTTTATTAAGCCAGGCTCTTGGGAGTATAACTGCTGATGAATTTCCCGCTTTTACAGTTTTTTTTATCTGGATTTCCATTTTATTTCCTTCAGTTTTCTTCTAAATATTCTTCATCTTCTTCTATTTGCTTTAAAAACTTCTCATCAATTTCTTTTCTCCAATAATCTTTAGTAGTATCTTTTCTACCCTTTTCCTTCTGAATTTTTTCCTCATGCCCCTCTATCTGTTTCTGAACACCCTTGATTCTTTTCTTCCTGATTTTCCTTATGTGTTTTCTATCTTTCATATGTAAGAACATGTACTTACATATTTATAAATGTTTTGTTTTAGAATTCACCCCAATCCCCATTATATGTGTTGATGTCAAACCAAAACCGAAAAGCTTATAAGTAAGCAATTCTTACTTTCTTACATAGGTAATAAAATGGAAATAACTAAAATAAGCTCAAAAGGACAGATAGTAATTCCTTCTAAAATAAGAATCGAATTAGGAATAAAAGAAGGCTCTGTCTTAGGAGTAGAAAAAATGAAAGACATGATAATATTAAAAAAAATAGATGTAGACTTAGTAAAACAATTTAAAAATAGCTTAGCAGATGTTAAGGCAAGAAAAATAAAAAGAGTCGCTTAATCATTATCAAGAATCTTCTTTAAATATGTTCTAAATTCAGGAAGATATTTAACAATTTCATTAATTGTTTCTTGCTGTGCTTTTTTTCCTCCAAAAGCAACAACTAAAACTGCCCTTAAATCATCATAAACTAAATAATAAATCCTTTTCTTTTCAAGCCTTTTCTCTCTAAAAAATCTATATCTTACATCATCACCAACATAAGGATTTTCTTTTAATCGTAAAAATATTTTATGTAATTTTTCTTTATCAGATTTAGAAAGGTTTTCAGTTTCTTTTTCAAAACTTTCAGTAGTATAAACAGCATAAGTCATAAGAGTTTTAAGAAAGATTAGTTTTTAGAATTATCGTTTCATCTCTTTCCCCAAACAACCCTCTTATGCGCATGATGACGGTTAATTTTATAAACTCCTATGGATAAGGTAAATAAACCTAGGGTTAAAGAGTTCTTGATAAATATTAAAAATGGCAAAGAAAAATTCAACAAAATCAGCAGGAATGGTATTTCATTATCAAGGGTTTGTAGATGAAGATGTTTTACGAAAAGCCTTTAATAATTATTTCGCTAACTTATCTACTACTGGGGACGAACCTTTTGAATGTCCATATTTAAGGACGCTTCCGGGATCTGTTGGTATTATCTTTGAGAATAAGCCTTCTTGGAGATATGAAACTAAAGATCTTATCTGCACAGAAGGAGCTAAAAAAGGATTATCAAGAAGATGTAGTTTTGGGAATCTTTCTCAAGGAGGAAGAGGAGTTCGATATGAAGAGGGGGAATTAAGATTTTATTGCCCTGTTTCTAAAATAAATCTTAGAGTTAAACCTTTAGGAATAGTAAAGAGTTCTGAATGATCACCACACCCCAACCCCCCTTATGCGCGTTGAACCTGAATTAATAATGAGGTTTGAGAGTTAGTGAATATAGATAAATCACTTAGGAGAATATTCTAAAACATATCGCACAAAACCTTCAACTAATTTTATAGGATAGCTAACTTTCCCACCGCGAGAGATTTTGTAATCTTAGGGGATTTTCTCAACTTCTCCTTTCAGTCGGCCCCGTTGCACTTTCGCCTGCGGGCTCAGGGGATTTAACAACAGATTTCATAGTTCGCTCGCGCACTCGCTCTCCCAAATCCTTTAAGGACTTTATGAAATCTTAACGTTCAATCGTCGTGTAGATTCATTAGAAAAAGTTAGCCACCTTAGTCTCTTCGAGACAGATAGCCTTTTTCTTCGAAAAAGAATTTATCGGGGGGAGGGGTTCCTAAAAGTTTCGAAAAGTTTATAAAAATCCTAACTTACTTTATTTATATGGGCTATTGTAATAAATGTCAAACAGAAAATCTTGAAAATGCTAAATTTTGTAGAGAGTGTGGCGGAAAAATAACAGATAGCTTTGAAGGAGAAGTTAATACAATTGTATGTATCAAATGTGACCACCTCAACCCAATTGATACAAAATTTTGTGAACAATGTGAAGAAAAAATTGTTGCTAGTGCTGAAACAAAATTAAAATCAATATTAATTTCTGCAATTCTCGAAGATCATACCTGGACAGAAGAAGCTATAAACAATATAAATGGGGGGTTAAATTCAGGCATGATGAAATCTGAAGCAAAACAGATTTTTTTTGAAGCAGAAAAAAGAAAAAATAATTTGATGAAAGTTTTAAAAAATAGTTTAAAAAAAACAAAAGATAAATATTTAATAAAACTGATAAATGATAGGATTAAAGATAATGAAGGGGAACTAAAAGCCATTAAAGAACAAATTGAACAGAATGAGGATAATTCTTTTGCTTGCCCATATTGTAAAAGGGAAATAGAAGTTAAAGGAGGCGTTCAAGATAAAGAGATGGAAATTGAATGCGAATTATGCCATAAAAAATTTAAATGTATGACAGGAATAATAAAAGTTATCAGAGGTAAAACAAATGCCCGTGTTCAATATGGAGCCGAGCCAATTTCCATCACATTAAAACAAGGCAATAGAGAAAGGGTTGTTAACTTCAAAACAACATTCCGTTTTTTAGTAAATAATGGGTATGAAATTAAAAAAAAAAAATAAAATAAATTTTTAAAAAAAAAATTAATTTAAATACATACAATA
>CAZQKV010000088.1:0-4091 GCA_964593995.1 Candidatus Woesearchaeota archaeon | reverse complement strand
AGGTTATTTTAGAAGAAATTAAAATGTATCATGATAATCCTAAAGCCCATGTTTTTGAAAAAATAAAAGAAATGTTATATGAGAGGCCATTTAATATTTCAATTACTGGCACTGCAGAAACAGTTTCAAAGTTAAGCAGGGAAAAGATAATTGGTTTGCATAAAGCAATTTATTCAACTAATAATATGATTTTAAGTGTTGTTGGTGATGCTGAGTGGGAGGGTGTTTTAGAAGAAGCTAGAAAGTTTCCAAAGTCAGTTAAGGAGATAAGAAATATTCAAATAATTCCTAGAAATGATAATTTGATTGAAAAAAGAAAAGGAATTGATCAAGCACATGAGGTAATTGGATTGCATATGCCAAAGCTAACTGATAAAAACAGGTATTGTCCAGAAATTTTTTCATCTATTCTTGGCGGGGGCATGAGCAGCAGGCTGTTTCAAGAAGTAAGAGAAAAAAGAGCTTTATGTTATACAATAGGTTCAAATTTAGAGCAGTCAAAAGATTATAGTTATTGCATAATTTATGCTGGAACAACAAAGGATAAGGTTTCTTTAATCAAGGAATTGGTTTTAAAGGAAATAAAAAAACTTAGGAATTTGAAAAAATCAGATTTTGAAGAAGCTAAGGAAAGATTACTTGGATTAAGGCAAATAAGCAAGGAAAAATGCGATTCAACAATGATTGAATTATTGCAAGAGGAAATTGGCGGAGATGCAGGAAGATATTATAATTATGAAGAGGGGATTAGTAAGGTTACGTTAAAAAAGTTTCAAGAATTAAGCAAGATAAAAGGCTATAGCTTTGTTGCTTTGGTTCCTGGATAAAAAACAAAAAGAGAAAAAATTAAATAACAATAAAAAAGATTTATCTGTTTTTTATAGCCATTACTAATTCATAGATTCCTGCTATCCCTATTAGAATATAAATAATAGCTGCAAGCCATGGGACGCTTCCTAAGATTAGGGCTACTACATCCCATCCATATGAAACTGCTGAAAAACTAGAGATCCCTACCAGGGCCCAGTTTAAAGCTCCTATCACTACCAAAATTAAGGTTACCCAAGATAGCCAATTTCTTTCCATATAGTTTTGCCTCCTTTTTAGTATTTTAATTAAGAAATAGTTATTTAAATAGGTTTTTGTTTGTTGTCTTATGCAAATTGTAAGAGTTAAATTAATTAATTCAATGGGAAAGACAAAGGGATGTGAGAAGGCCCCTAATCTTATTTTGGAGAAGTTAAAGCAAATTGGGCATAATGAAAAAGGAAAGAAAATTGAGTTTGATAAATTAAATTTAGAAGAGATTCATGTTGATTTAAATAATTTAGAAGAGGCAAATTACTTGATTTATAAAAATGGCAGAGAGATTTTTGAGAAAAACTTTAAATCTTTTTTTATTGGAGGAGATCATAATATAAGCTATTCTCTTGGAAAGGCATTTTCAGAAACTGAGAAAAATCCTTTGTTAATAATATTTGATGCTCATGCTGATTGTGATTATCCTGTAAAAGAACCTACTCATGAGGAATGGTTAAGAAAATTAGTTGAAGAAGGATTTTCAGGAAGCAGGATTGTTTTAATTTCTGCAAGAAATTTATGGGAAAATGAGATTGAATTTATAAAGAAAAATAAAATTTTATTGATTAGCATGGATGTTTTGCAAGAAGATTTAGGAACTGTTTGTGATTTAATTATGGAGAGAGCTAAGGAATCAAGCGGGTTTTATATTAGTATAGATATAGATAGTATTGATCCTGCGTTTGCACCTGGGACTTGTTATTTAGAGCCCGGAGGATTATCAAGCAGGGAGATGATTTACTTTTTAAAAAGATTAGCTTTATTAGACAACTTTAGAGGAGCTGATATTGTTGAAATTAATCCGGATAAAGATATTAATGAAATGACTATTAAGCTTGGTGCTAAGCTTCTTAGTGAGATGTTGTAAACTTTCTTAGAAAGACAAGTTTAATTAAAGAACTACCTTTTTATGAAAAAAGGTGAACCAAAACCGAATTTCATTAGAAAGTGGAATAAAAAATGGAAAGAGAAAAATTAACCCGCTGTTTTGTTGCATTAGATTTATCTAGACAAGTTATTAATGAAATCAGAAGAATTCAATTTCAATTAAAAAAGCAGATTAAATTTAATTGCAAATATACAGAGCCTGAAAATCTTCACTTGACTTTAAAGTTTTTAGGGGAAATTAATGATAAGGCAATTGATGATGTTAAGAAGAAGTTAAAAGAGATTGAATTTAGTAATTTTGATGTTAGTTTAGGAGAGGTTGGTGCTTTTCAAAGCAGGCAAAGTTATGTGATTTGGGTTGAGTTAAATAATAAATTTATTAGAAAATTGCAGAAACTTGTTGATAATAAATTAAAAGATTTATTTAAATCTGAGCATAGATTTATGGGGCATATTACTATTGTAAGATCAAAGAAAATGAAATTGCCAAGCAAGGAATTAAAAAGTTATTTGTCGACGATAAAACCAAAAAAAATAAAATTTAATATAAATAAATTTTTTTTAAAAAAAAGTGAGTTGTTTGAAACAGGTCCTGTTTATTCTGATTTGGAAAGTTATGGATTACTGTAAAAGACTAATTATTAAAGATGAAATTTGAAAAATATAACTTAAAAAGACCTTTAGGTTTTAAATAATTATTGTTTATATTAGTTGTTTTGACTTATAGATTTGCTTATATATTTTCGATTGTTAATTTTATTTTAATGAACAAAAAATTAAAAAAATTGTTTCAAGAACTTGTAAGTGAGAGCATTGCTTATTTTAGGGATGAGAAAACAAGTTTATTACCAAAGAGAATTGTTCTTTTTACATCTGTTCCTATTAAAGATTCAAGTATGGTTTTTAATTTTACTGAAAATAGGTTTTTAACTGAGCAAGCAGGCAGGGATAAAAAAGTTCCTATAGTAATAGTTCCTTATTACATCCCCTTGCTTCCTGAGCAAAAAGTTAGTGAATTTAAGTATGTTTATAGAGATGAAAGATATGAACAAGAAGGAGATTATAAAATAGATCTTGGACTTTATTTACAGAAAAAAGGAATTAGACAGTCTGATTATTATTGATTATTTATTAATTATTTGTTAAATTTCTTACTTACTTTTTATTAAATTTATGAAATCTTGTGTTCTTGATTTTAAGATTGGTTTTAATTCTTGTTCACTTGCTTTAAAAACATTATTTAGTGTTTTGAATTTTTTTAATAATTTTCTTGCTGTTATTGGGCCTATGTTAGGAAAAGATTCTAAAATGTATGTTTTTTGCTGTTTTATTTTTTTAGGGATTCTTGAATGTAATGTTGGCTCTATTTTAGGTTTTAATTGTTGTTTTGCAAAGACTATAAGATATTTTGAAGTTTCTTCATCATCTTGGGTAAAAATAATTGGAATATTATAATTAGTTAAAATAGAGAGGATAAAACCTCTTAATGCATTTGGATTTTTAAAATCATTTAATTGTTCTAAATCACCCTCGATAACTAGTAATTGCTGTTTGTATTTTTTCATTTGTTTGAATTGCTGCATTAATCTCTTGTTAATCATTGAATTAATAAAATCAGAAATTGTTTTTCTTTCAATTATTGTATTGCCAATAAGATAATCTCCAATTTTTAAAGATTTTATTTCAAGTCTAACTTGTTTTGAATTATGCAAGTTTGCAATAATCAGGGAATTTTTTTCATGAACATCTACAATTATTTTAGGAGTTTTTGGAATCTTAGCTTGTTTTTTAATTGTTTTCTTTGTTTTTGAAAATATTCTATAAAACATTTTGTTTTTTTGAGTTTTTGTTTTTATACTTTTTATATGCATTTATCATACTTATATAATTTTGGCATTTAGTTAAGTAACAATAAAGCCTATGATGCAGCATATTTAGTTTTGAAGTATGAAAATGGCATCTCTCTCTATTGGTTTTGTTAGAGGAAGTTTGTGCGGAAAACAGTGTGGTTTGCAATAAAGTTTTTCTTCTAAGCTTTTTTTATCTTTTTGTTTTAAAAATAATGGTTCCATTTTAAAATAATGTTTTTTGTTTTGATTTATTTTTTTGGTTTTGATGGTTGT
>CAZQKV010000087.1:0-4129 GCA_964593995.1 Candidatus Woesearchaeota archaeon | reverse complement strand
TGAATTACAAGTAGCAAACTCGCACACTCCTGAGTTCCAAGCACAAGCGCCTTCAAAAGATGAATCCTCACATTCAGGCTGGGTATCACATTCTCCACAATTATTATGAGCACATTGCTCTGTAATAACTAATCCATTACCAGCAGAATTACCATCTAAATCACAAGGTTTAGCATTATCAACACTTTCACCAATTAATTTAATAATTTGAATTGTACCATTTGCAGGAACTCTTATAGCAACTCCAACCCCTCTGTCTAATTCTTCAAATCCTTCTACTTCTAAATTATCAAAATCTTGGTTAGGCCCTGTATAAGACCTTCCATTGTGAGAGACTCTGATTCCTATTATTGTCCCTTCACCAATCCCTCTATCTAATCTAAGCTGTTCTCCAGACTTGATAGATTCTTCATCCATTTGAACATCCAAGCTCAGGCAATCAGTTGCTCTTGTTAATCTTCCTGAACCTTCTCTTACTGTTGCACCAATAACTTGCCACACAATAACAATTGCTGCAACAATTAATAATATAATAAGGACTGTAGTAATAACCTGTGCTTGTGCTCTTTTTCTCATTTTCCTCTTTTCTTTTAATATTTACTATCTATTAATTTAAAAAACATTTGCATTTATAAATGTTTTCTTATTGTTTTCTCTTGCTTTTTTAAGCAGATTTATTAAAATTATCCAAAATTTCAAAAAAATCTTCTCTGCTTATTATTTTATCAACTTCACTTATCCCCCGCTGTTCTGCAAATTTAAGAAAAGCTTCTGGTTTATAACCTTGTTTTTTTAATGAAATTACTGTGGGTAATTGAGGATCATCCCACCCAGAATATCTTCCTTCTTCCATCCCTTTTTTCATTTTACTACAAGAAACTTCTATATCTTTAAAATGAATTCTCCCAATATAACCTGCCCACGGGCCTTTTTTTCCTAACGCTTTGTAAACCATTCTTTGCTTTATCATATTATCTTTATGCTCCTTGCCTCTTATAACATGAGTTATTTTGAGTTCAATATCATCAACACTAACAGCAAGATTCATTAAAGGCCAGACACGGTACTTTAATTTCTGAAGTGGATGAGGAGTTAAATTTATTCTTGCTAAAGAAAAATCTCTCATAGCAGGATTTTTATGATTTAAATTAGATTTAAATCTTAAAACAGCTTCACCTAGCTTATAATTTTCATTATCATTTTTGCTTAACATTTTCTTCCATCTTTTCATTTGCTCTGCTTTAGGAAGCCTTCTGCACTTGCATGCCTGCTTTTTTAATATTAATTTTTTAAATTCTTCTTTATCACAATCACAAACATAAGCTGCATTTTTATTAATTAATTTTTCTGCATATTTATAATACATATTCATTCTTTTAGATTGCAAAACAATAATTGCCTTTCCTTTTGTTAACCATTTTGATTCTTTTTCAATCATCTTATAAGCTGGCTTATAAATATTTTCTGGATTTGTATCTTCAATTCTTATATAAAATTTTCCACCATATTTTTCAGAGTAAAGAAAATTAGGTGCAATTGTTAGAATATGTCCAATATGCAATGGCCCGCTTGGGCTCGGAGCCATTCTTGTAATAACTTTCCCCCTCTTTGCATCAGGTAATTCAGGCAAGCCTTGTCTCTCATGCCTGTGGCCAATAAGTTTTTCATAATCTTTAAATTCTGATTTTTGCTCTTCTAAAGACATTGAATTTACTTGACCAAGAACTTTTTGAATTTTAGAAATCTCTTTTTTAATATCTTGCTTTTTTAATCCGTGATTAAATAATCCTGCAATTACACTTCCTACTACTGCTTTACCCTTATGCTCAACTGCATTTTTTAATGCATATGCCAAAACATACTTATCATTAACAACCATAGATTATACAAAAAACAAGATTATATAAAAGTTTAGAATTAATATCAGATTGAAATTTAAAAATAGTTAGCATAAAATCAATATTTAAAACTCCTCACCACTAAACCCAGTTATCTCATCAATTTTCTCTTCTTTTTCAGCTTGTTTTATTTCTTCTATAATATCTCTCTCAATTTCTTTTGCAATCTTTTTTGCAACTTTTTCCTCTTCTTTTTTAGTAATCTTTTCCCCAGTTTCTTTTCCTAATTCTTGTTTCATAGACTCTATATCTTCTTCTAATTCATCAACAAACTTATCCCTGTTTCTTTTAAAATATTCATGCAGATAAATCCAAATCTCTGCTAAATGTTTTTCTTGTTCTAACCATAACCTTCTAGTATTGCTTAAATGTAACAAAGGTAAAAAACAAGCAAGTTTTTCTTCTCTTTCTTTTCCTGCTAATTCAGAATACCCTACTTTATTCAAATGCTTGTCTGGTTTTTTTGATTTTCTTCTTATTGCAGTCAGAACCTTAGCATAAAACTGCTTTATCCTATCTTTTAAATCAATTCTCCTAAATTTTGGAAAATCAATTTCTGATAATTTCTGAGCTCTTTTAACAGCAACTTCTCTTTTAATTCTCCTTGACTCAGTATTAATCGCGTTTCCTAAAGCAGTCATTAATTCTTGCAATGTAACTTTTCTTGCTCTTGGCAAGGGAGTTTTAGGAATTAAAATAGGTAGTTCATCTTCATTAATTATAATCCTTTCAACAACATGTATTTCTTCTTGTTTTTTTCCAAATAAAATCTCATCAATAGTCCTAATATGCCGATTTAATAAAAAATCAGACTTGATTCTTAACAATAAGGAAGCGGCTAGCAAAACCTTGCTTGAAATATAAAAATCAGCATGCTCCATCTCCTCTATTTTCTGAAAATACTTGCTAGTGAGAACAATAATATCAATATCCCAAGGATCTAGTTGCTCAGCATGAATTAAATCATAAATAATAGCTTGCCAATCTGGTTTTCTGCTTGTTATTATATCATAAAACTGGTTTTGCCCTATTTTCTCATTTTCATCCACTTCTGCACTTTCAATAACTTGTTCAACAAGATTCTCACTATCTTCTTCGCCACCAGGTAACAGCTCTTCAAATACCATTTTCACCGATTATAAGTACTTATAATTTAACGAATTTATAACAAAAGATAGGTATATAAAAAGATAGTGTCATTAGTAAGTTACAACATACCGAAAGCTTTAAATACTATTTGCACTTATAAATAATATCACCTCTTTTTCCCCAGAAGAGTCAGGACGTGCGCTTTTGTATGACACCGGCTCCTCTAGGGTTTAAAATTTTTACTAAAAAATAACTTTTTCTAATTATTTCAGCATCCAGAACAAGCAGAAGAGCAGCCTATTTCAATAATATCCAACCTTCCTCCAGTAGCACTAATAACACAAACATCCTTATAACATAATACAGAATGCGGTTGCCCGCCAGCTTTCCAAGCAAGATATCCACAAGATGAACATTGAAAAATTTTACTATAATCTGAATCAATAGGATAAATCACTAATCTTAAATTAGAAACATCACATCCTTTTTCTTTCATTTCTTCTTCTGCTTTATTCTTATCAATATTCAATTCATCTTCCATAACAGGCCCTCCAGAATATCTCATTTTTCCTTTAAGAATAGGAACATCCCACTGCAAATAAGAATTCTCATCAATAATATAATTATCATAAACTAAAAAAAAGCGAAGTATGTTGTGTGTTTTGTCAGTATCTAAGCTAAAAAATACAAAATGTTCTTTTATATATTCTTCTGAAAGAAGTTCTTTTAAAAAATCCTTGGTTTTATTGGGAGCTTCTTCAAAAAGCAAAGCATTATATCCTCTTTCTTGAATATGCTGAATTGCTTCTGGTTTTTCTATTGCTTGTGGTGAGTTTTGCTCCAAACTCTGATTTTCCTGTCCTATAGTTTGATTTGTTTGATTTATATCTTGCTTATTAGAAAAATTCCAAGACAAGTAACTTAACAAAACAACTACTATTAAAACAATCAAGATAATAATCAGTATTTTAGATTTTTTCATAATCATAATATTCTAAAGAAAAGAAGCATATAAATAATTTACCAATCTCCCCTTCCCATCAACCTTTTTTCCCAGTAAACTCATATAATTTCCAAATATAAGTTCCATCCCCCATTCTTTTTCTCTTGACCTTTTTCTCATCGTAGAGCTTTTCTAGATG
>CAZQKV010000086.1:0-4156 GCA_964593995.1 Candidatus Woesearchaeota archaeon | reverse complement strand
GTATGGAAAGAAAACAAAACACTTGAATTAGCAGAAGTGGAAATAATAGATATTCCCGCACATGTGAGATTCTTAGTACATTGCTCTAATCTACAAGCATGGGTAGAACATGATTATGATACAAGACTACTCCATAGTAACATCTCGTTCCCTTTATTAAAAAAGCTAACTGAGGTTGGAGATATAAAGGCAAAACAAAGATTCAAAGAAGAAATAATTTTTCGCTTCTTTAACGGAACAAAAAACGTTCGAGAATTCCTGCTGCAAGAAAAATATATGAAATTGATAACAGGAGAAGAAAAATATAGTCTGCTTGAATTAGAGGAAGAAGAAAATGTTATTAAAGAATTAACAAGTCTGAAAAATGATAAGCTGAAGAAAGTAAGTGGAAAAGATAAATCTGCTGCTGATTTGGGCCTTAAATTACTTGAATTTAATAAAATCAAGCAAGTTAAAGTTAAAGGAAAAACAGTTGATGAGGGGATGATTAATTTAAGTAAAGAAAATAAGAAAAATATTATTTGCACTTTAGACAGGGAAATGAGGCATAAATTACCCAGAGTTATCTTATTAAATAAAAATAAGAAACTGATTTTTGCTAGGTAAATAGTTAATTTAGTTGAATAATCAGGTTATTATATAAAAATTTAAAAAGCTTTTTTTTGTAAGATTTCTATGTCAAGTGGTAAGGAACAGTGGGCTTTGGGGTTTCTTAAATATCCCAACAACCCCCGGAACAAAGATACTAATGGAAACTTTAAGGCACTTCATGTTTCTGGATTAAAGCAATTAAATGGAATTCTTTTGAATAGTAATACTTTTGATTTTGAAGATGGAGATTATTTTAAATATGCCTTGTCAAGAATGGGAAGAGGGATTTATTTTGTGGATAGGAATGATTGGACTCACATTAACGATGCTGAGGCATTTGAACTAAGAAAAAAAGGCACAATAAAAAGGGTTTTTTATGATCCCGGAGAGAAGGAAGTTGTTGTGGTTGGGAGATGGAATGATCCAAAACATTTCGATTATTTCAAAGACCTCACTAATATAAAACAAAATATATTAAATTTTGACCATTTAATGTATGCTCAGATAAAAGAGATTGGCAAGGAAGACTTTTTTAAGCGTTTTGGAAAGGTTGGGCTTGTGATTGGGAATTTTTTGGGGCTTTTGTCTGGGGTATATAAAAACAATATTTATTCACATACATTTTTAAATATACTTCTAGGCAACCAGAATAGAGATTCCTTAATAAAAATTCTTAAAGAAGGCCCTGATACGCGTTATGATGGTAATTAGTTTTTAATTTTATTCGTAAGCTTTATAAATCCACTTTTTTTATTAATTTTAATATGTTCTATATAGTCGAAGTTGAGGATTATGTAAGAGTAGAACCTAAGTTATTTGGGCTTAAAACTAGTAGTGCTGTTGCAAGGCAATTGCAAGAAACTTATTCTGATTATCATGATAAAGAAATTGGAGAAGTTATTGGGGTAATCTCTGTTTTAGAAGTTGGGGATGGAATTATTATTCCTGGAGATGGTGCTGCATATTATAATAGCAGATTCAAATTAATTGTATGGAAGCCGGAATTACAAGAATTAACTTTTGGAATTGTTGATGAAATAACTAATTTTGGGGCTTTTATGAATCTTGGAGTTATGAAGGGAATGATACACATAAGCCAGACAATGGATGATTATGTTAGTTTTTCAACAACTAACACTTTATTAGGGAAAGACAGCAAAAAAGTTTTGAAAAAAGGAGATGCTTGCTTAGCTAGGGTTGTTGCATTGTCTTATAAGGGGGAAAATCCTAAAATAGGATTAACAATGAGGCAGCCAGGATTAGGAAAACTTGACTGGATTAAAGAAGAAAAGAAGAAAGTTCTTGGTTCAATGAAAAAAGCTATAAAAGAACCTAAAGAAGAAAAAGCAGCAAAAGCAAAGGAGAAAAAATAAAATGGAATTAATGGCACCTGTAAGGCAATATTCAACAAGCATGTGTAATTTGAATGATAATTATGAGTTGGTTACTAAATTAAATTGGCCATGTTACGATGTTATTGGTTTTGATGGGAAGGGAAAAGAAATTATTAGGGGAGTTCCTAATCACTTAGTCAGAACTGTTATTGAAGAAATAAAAGAGAGGAATCCGGATGTTGGTGTTATTGGTGTTGCTGAAATAGGAATAAATGAAATAGATGCAGAAACTTTAGCTCTAATAGGAGTAGGGGTGCATTAAAATGGCAAAAAAAGAAAAAGCATGCAAGAATTGCAAGTTAATATATGAAGGAGATAGTTGCCCTAATTGTGATAAGAAAGATACCTCAGATACTTTTAAAGGAAAAGTTGAAATTGTACATCCTGAAAAATCTGAACTTGCTAAAGAATTAAAAATAAATAAGAAAGGGCTTTATGCTATTAAACTTTAGATTTCTAAAATGAAAATTAAATCAGAAATAAAAAATGAATTATTTAACAGGCAAGAATTAGTTTTAGAAGTAGAATTTGAAATAAATCCTGGTTTTGAGGAAATGAGGAAAAAGATTTCTGAGAAATTGAAAAAACCTGAGGAAGTTATTGAAGTTTATAATATCAAGGGAAGTTTTGGAAGAAAAACTTTTGAAATCTATGCTCATGTTTATGATTCTAAGGAAGATTTAGAAAAAGCAGTTCAAAAAACAAAAAAGCAAAGAGATGAAGAAAAAAAAGTTGCTGATGAAGCTTATAAATCTGCTAAAGAACTTGCAAGTGCAGAGCCTACAGTAGAAGCTCCAGCAGAAGAAAAACCTGCTCCTGCTGAGCAGTTTGCAGAAGAAGCTCCAGTAGAAGAGAAACCTGTGCCTATTGAAGAAGCGCCAGTTGAAAATCTTCAATAATAAGTTAAATTTAAATATTCTTTTTATATTAATTAATTATGGTTAAAAGGAAAAAAAAGAGGGCAAAGAATTCTACTCTTGAAGTTAATTTAGCTAAAGATTTTAAGAAATTTAAAAAAGGTGTTAAAATAGAAGCTCATGAAATTGAAAAAAATATTAAAAAAGATGTTAAAGAGCTTGAAGATTGGATGAAGGCAAGAAGGAAGTTTCTTATTAAGCTTGCGTGGGTTATTGGATTAGTTGCTATTTTATTAATTATTTCTCATTTTTGGTTGAGAGTTTGGGGCAGAGGAGTTTGATTTTGATGCTTAAACCCAGAAAACTTTAAATACCTTATTTCTAATAATTTAGTATGGCAAAAGAATCAAAAGGTAAAAAACCACATAAAAATAAAAAGACTTCAAAAAAATATACTATGTATAAGATTGAAGGAGATAAAATTACAAGAGAAAAATCATGCCCTAGATGTGGCCCTGGAGTATTTTTAATGAAAGCGGATAATAGATTATATTGTGGTAAGTGCCACCTGACGGAATTTGTAGCCAAAAAAAGAAGTTTTGAAAAACAGAAAGAATAATCTTAGTTGTGGTGGATGTAATATAATAAAGTTTATATATTTGCGTTTCTTTGATAAATCATGAAGTTTATAAGAGTATCAAATTTTCCGAAAGATAAGGTTTATGTTTTGTTGGATAAAGAGTATAGGGAGCTTTTGTTTAGAAAATCTATAAAAAAATTAAATTGTAAGAATTATTTTGAATTAGCTTTGTTTATAAATAAAATATCTAAAAATAAGTTTAATGGGGGAGATATTAAATATTGGATTGAAGGCAAGAGACTAGATAAAAGAACAGGTAAAATTCATAATAAACTTATGCCCCTTTGGTTGGTTTTAAGGCTCATAAAGTTATTAGATATTAATTTAAATAATCTGGATAATAACATTGTTCTTTATAGGTCTGGTTCAAGTGGATTGATTATTGATAAGCCCAAATTACCTATAGAAATCACCCCGGAATTAATTAGCATAATTTTTCATATGTTTGGAGATGGGGCTGCAGGGAATTTTACCCCTTCTTATACCCAAAAGAATAAAAATCAATTTGATAATTTTATAAAAAAATTAGAAAACTGTTTTGGGAAGTTTCAAAAGTCTATTTATTTTACCCAGGGCAAATATCAAGTTAAATTTCCGAAGGTTATTATAGATATTTTGTCTGATTTTTATTCAATAGATTCTTTTAAATCTCATGAATCAAAAATTCCTAAATT
>CAZQKV010000085.1:0-4165 GCA_964593995.1 Candidatus Woesearchaeota archaeon | reverse complement strand
AACATGATAAAGCCCTACTTTTTTAATTTCTCCTGTTATAGGGTCTTTTAAATAAAAGGTTTTTCCACCCCAACCAATCCATCCATCTTTATAATCATCATAAGGCCTTAAAATAGTGTGCTTGTCTAAATCTCTTATATATTCTATCCAATATTCTAAATTTTGAAAATCCTGCAAAGACTTTGCAAAAGCAACTTGTCCGTATGGGTGTATTCTGTGATAAAACTCGTATAATCCTGTTTTTGGATTAAAATCAAGAAAACCATCTTTGTCTTCTAATTTAACTTGAATATCCCCCGGTATTCCAAAAAACTTTCTTAATTTTGGAAGGTCTTCTGTTCTTGATTTTAAACTCTTCTTCCATTTATCTTTATAAAAACTAGATTTTGTTAAGGCAATGGCTCTTTCTAAAGCCATGTGAGGGCTGATAACCCCTTGTTTAGTAACCTTGTTTAAATCAGTGTCTGAACTTGCCCACATTATCAAAGCATTTACTCCATCAGATCCTGTGTAAGTTAGTTCAACTTGTCCATTAATCTCAGCAGCCCTCTGGTCTTCACATCCTAATCTTTCATATTTGTAAAATTCTGTTCCAGGTTCTGGTTTTATTAAAACTCTTCTTTGGCTTCTTATTGGAAAGGTGTTATCAAAACTAACAACCCTTACTTCAGATCTTCTGTTTCTAGGAGTTAATTTTGAAAAATCAGTTCCCTCTGGAACATTGACTGGGACCTCTGCTCTATAAAGTAAAAAATTCCCTTCAGAAGTTTCCAAGGGGATTGGATTTGTCGCAGCTATTTCCCCTTGGCTTGGCTCAAGAACAGTTGTTAAACAGTCATTAGGACAATTTAATATATTTTCAAGATTAGAATTAAAACTAGAATCAGCTCTAGAAAAGCCACTGGTAGATGAATTTCCTGAAGATAATAATTTAATGTCTTCACCTGCTTTTTTTACATTTGCGGAATCTGAATTACCTTCATCATCCATATTTAATATAAGCTGTTTTTGTTTAAAAGGCTTTCTTTGTGGAATCTTATCACAATAAAGCTTATATACCTGAGAATTGAATTTTTTTCTTAAAAATTTAAATAATAAATAAAAAAATTTAAATAAAACAGCTTCTTATTACAAGAATTAAATTTAGAGTTCAAATTTAGGGTTGAAAGGTTAAATTGAAAGGCGATATTGGAAGAAAGGTTGCAGAATGGAGAAGCTTAACTAGGGGAAACTCTCTTGAAGCCACTGAGAATCTTTTAAATAGTAATCCTGATTTAGGTGGTTTTCTTTGTGAAAGAAGTGAAGCGGGAATGATAAGCAGGCACGGCTCATTGAAAAATGCTAAAAATTATGCAATAGAAAAAAGCCAAAAATATATGCAATTAATAAGCAGTGGCATTCCTAGGGAAACTGCAAGATTAATGATGAAAAATCCTGATTTTATTGATATTCCTCTTAAAGAAATAGTTAGTCATTACCAGTATTTTAAAGAGCAAGGGGTTTCAGATGTTGCTGCAGCTGCACTTGCTTGCACAGATTATGCTGGAAGAGGAGCAGACGGCTTATTAAAAAAAATAGCTGTTGATTATCATGTTGCAAAATCATGCGGGATAATTTCAGAACTTCCATTTTATATAATGAGATATAGGAAACTTTTTGATTCTATTTCTGAAGATAAAGAAAAACGTAAAGAATTAGGCTTAGTGTTTTATGTGATAGATGGTTTGGATGAATTAGATGGTGAAGTTGATGAAGAAGCGGCTTAAAATAAAGATTTAATTTTTATTCATAATTAGATACTTAAATCAAAGTATTTCACCAAAACCAATTAATCTCCAGTGCCCATGTATGTTTCTTGCAAGTCCAACTGAGTCGCCTTTTATTGGAACTATTGGGATTCTTAATGAAAGTTCAATTTCATTTTCACTAAGCTTAATTATTTTTCCAACAGTTATTGTTGTATTAATTGATAGCATAATTAATTCACTATGTTTAATAGGCTCAATTTTTGCAGTTTCTTCTTCGCCAACTAGTTCTTTAAATAACTTATATTTTATTTTTATTGATTCACTTATTTCTGGCAGAGAACCTAAAACTGACGCAATATTACCTGATAAAAAATCTGTTTTTGTAAGTATATTATCAAGTTCTGTTTCAAAAGCTAAGCTTCCCCCAGGAGTTGCTTCTTTAATTGGATGATTCCCACGATAAATAGAGACAATCTTGGTTTTAAGAGGCTTATAAGAAATCTGATTTGCATGTTTTTCAGTTATTCCTGGTTTTATCTCAATTTCATCACCTATTTTTAATTTACCTTTTTTTAAAATTCCTGCTAAAATCCCTCCATGAAGCTTTTCAATTTTTGTTCCAGGCTTATTAATATCAAAACTTCTTGCAATTAAAAATTCTGCATCTGATTTCGTATCTCTTTGCGGAATTTCTATAGATAAAATCCATTTTTTTATTTCATCAATATTTATTTCTTGCTGTGCAGAAACAGGAATTATTGGGGCATCTTCTGCTATTGTTGTTTTTGCAAATTCTTTTATTTTTTTATAACTTTCAAGAGCTTCTTGCTTAGTTAAAAGATCTATCTTATTTTGGATAATTAGTATTTTTTTAACTTTTTTAGCTTGTAATGCTATCAAATGCTCTTTTGTTTGGGGCTTAATTCCTTCATTTGCTGCAATAACTAGGATAGCTGCATCAATTAAAGCCGCCCCTGAAAGCATGGTTGCCATTAGCATTTCATGCCCTGGGCAATCAACAAAACTTACATATCTTTTTTTATTATCTTTTTCTAATATTATATCTGCGTATCCTAATTTTATTGTTATCCCTCTTTTTAGTTCCTCTGAATGAGTATCTGCAAACTTTCCAGTAATCTTAGATAATAAGGTTGTCTTACCATGGTCGATATGACCAACTATCCCTATATTAAGCATGCCCATATCTTCAATATTTTGTTTTTCACTCATGTTTATTAGAGAAATAAAGGGTTTTTAAGGGTTGCTGATTTTTATTCTGCAGACTTTTCTTCTGCCTCAGCAGAAACAAACAAATCATCAAACTTTTTCTCACCTTCTTTTAATACTTTTGTGTTAATTTGAATTGTTTTTAATGAAATTTCTTCTCCCCTGTTTTTTTTTCTTAATCTTATGCCTTTTCTCCTGTCTTTCATTCCAGGACCATATTTTAATAATCTCCTATGATAAGCACCACCTTCTAAGCCCTTAAACCCAGGAATACCAGAAATATCACTTGTTCCTGTAATTTTTAATTCATATCCTTTTAAATCTGATGAGATATCTTCACCTTTTATAGTTTCACTTATTTTTTTTCCAACTAAAGACTCACTTTCTGTCTCAGTTTTGTATGTTTTTCCTTTATGCGATATATTTAACTTAAAAACCATGTTCTTTAAATTCAAATAAATTTGAATAAATAACCATATAAATACGTCTTTTTAAAACTATTGCTTTATTAATAAAAAAATAAGTAATCTTTATTAAGTAATGTTCATATATGAAGATATGAAAAAAACAGAGGAAAATGCTGAATATCCTGTTATTATAGACAAGCAAACTAATAAAGGTGTTATTCGCAAAGTTAAGGAAAAAGTAAATCCAATTAAAGATAATGCAGGCTCTGATGATGTAAGCTCAATTAAAATCCGCAGCCCTAATGTTGCTGGGGGAAGTGGGAATCATATAATCAAGGCCTGGTGGGAATCTTACGGTCCTTTAGTTATTTTGAGTGTTGTTATTATTCTTATTATAGCTGCTTTTATTTTAGTGCTTTTATCTTATAATCCTAAGGAAATTAAAGCACTTGGTGCAGTTGAAAAAGTTGTTGCAAGTAAAGATGGAAAAAACGCTTATATTAAACTGATTGGTATAAATTCTAGTTTAGATAATGTTACATTTACATTTAAAAAATCAGATGATGAAATTGTTTATATTGTTGATTCTAATTTAACTGAAATTCCATTTTTATTTGAAGATAGTATTTTTGATTGGCTTTTCAGAAAAAAGAAAAAATTAGATTTTGATTATGTTATTAGTGCGCAAGAATTAGGATTAGATGATTTTGATGAAATAAGTGCAGTTAATGCGAGTTTAGCATTTTCTCCTGCTCCTCCTAAGCCTACTACAACTACAACCCC